>JAIUPE010000018.1:0-35933 GCA_020160875.1 Pseudomonadota bacterium | reverse complement strand
CCGCCGGTTTTCTTTTGCGTTATTTAATGTCTATGCATACCCTGCATACGTCACCGATGAGCCCGGCCCACGCCGATGTGAAAGACCGGGCGGCTTTGGGGCTTCCAGGCGAAATGGCCGCCCTGTAAAAATAAGCCCGCGTTCAGGCCTTTTATCCTCGTGGAGGAAGAATCTTATGAAGAAACTGATTGTTGGCGCTCTGCTCGCGAGCGCGTTCGCAGTCCCGGCGTATGCCGCGTTGAAGAACGGCGACACGGCTCCCGATTTCAAGACGCGCGCCTCGCTGGCCGGCAAGGAATTCGACTTCTCCCTCGCGGACGCCCTCAAGAAGGGTCCGGTGGTCGTGTACTTCTATCCGGCCGCTTATACGCGCGGCTGCAATCTCGAAGCGCACACCTTCGCCGAGAGCAAAGATAAGTTCGATGCGGTGGGCACGACCATCATCGGCGTGTCGCAGGACCCGATCGCGAAGCTCAATGAGTTTTCCGCCGATCCGGAATATTGCGCGGGCAAGTTCCCGGTGGCGTCGGATGCGAATGGCGCGATTTCGAAATCCTTTAACCTGACGGTGCGTGAGCGCCGCGACGGCATGAAGGACACCAAGGGCCGTGACATCACCAGCGCCGGCACAACCGAGCGCACGACGTTCGTGATTACGCCCGATCACAAGATCATCGCGACCCTGTCGTCGGCCGACGACGGCATCAGCCCGACCGATCACGTCGATAAATCGCTCGCGATCGTCGCCGCGCTGAAGAAGTAAGTTTAAACCGCAGACAGCGGTGGATGGAAACGGCACGGGGTCGCTCCCGTGCCGTTTTTATTTGCGCGTAAGCGCGTCCGCCTTGGAGAGGATGCCGGCCCCGGCCGCGCGGAAACGCGCGGTGCTGAACCGGTCGTTCACATGGCGGTGGGCGGCTTCACCCATGAGGGCCGCGCGGGCCGGATCAGACACGACGCGCACCAACGCGGAGGCCAGCGCGTCGACATCGCCAACCGGCACGACCAAGCCCGTCTCGCCCTCGCGGACCGTGAGCGGCATCTCGCCCATATTGGAGACGACGGCCGGCAGACCCGCCTGCATCGCCTCGTGCGCCGAGATACAGAGCCCTTCCACGCGGGAGGGCTGGACATAGGCATGCAGTGTGGCGAGGAAGTCCTTCGGCGCGTCCTGATAGCCCGCGAGGATCAGGTTTGTGACGCCGAGCTCCTTGGTCAACGCTTCGAGCTCGCCGCGCATTGGGCCGTCGCCGCCGATGGTCACGGTGAAGCGCGCCGCGAGGCCCGGCATGTCGCGTTTGATCTTCGCGAGCGCGCGCACGAGGATATCGTAGCCCTTGTGCGGATGCAGGCGGCCCAGGCTGCCGAAGCGGAAGATCTCATCGGGTTGTGCGCTCTGGGCGCGGGGCGCCTCCGGATCGGCCGAAAAGAGCGGCCAGATGGTGACGTCTTCCGCCGCGAGACCAAAGCGCGTGCGGGTGACGTCGGCGACACAGTAGGAATCCGCGACCCACAAATCTGTCATGCGCCGGGTGAGCCACAGCGCGACGATATTGCCGCGCTTCAAGAACACATTGTGCTGCCAGCTCACCACCGGCAGGCCCAATTTCCGTCCGACGTAACGCCCCACCAGGGTCGCATGGGCGAGCGAGGTCCAGAGAACCGTCGGACGGTACGCCTCGAGCTTCTCGCGCAGCCAGCCGAAGGACTGGAGGACCGTGCCCTGATGAACGTCGAACGGCAGGCCGTGGCGCTCGAGAATGGGTTCCATGCGGCCATCGCGGCGGGTCAGCGCGAACAGATGCACATCGGCGCCCCATTCGCGCATGAAGCCCGTGATCATGGGCACCGGCAAGCCGGCACCGTAACCGTCGAGGGAGTTGATCAGGTAGGCAATGCGCATGGCCGGGACATATACGGGCCAGCGCCCGAAGAGAAAAGCTTTTACGGGGCTTCCGCGTAAGCCGCGCGGATGGCGCCCGCGAGACGATTCTTATCGGGATAACGCTCCGCCATGGCCGCAGTGACGGCGGTGACGGCATCGTCCTGCGATTTCCCGGCCTTCTTCTCCGCCGCGGCCCGCTGCTGGACCTCGGTGAAATAGGCCTTGTAACCCTCGATCAGCTCGGGTCCGCCGGTCGGGCCATGGCTGGGCACGATGGTGCGCGGACGGAGTTGGGCCAAGCTCTCGAGGGTCGAGAGCCAATGACCGACCGTGGAATAGGGGCTGGCCAAAGCCGGCTGGGGCTTCATGACGATATCCCCGGCAAAAAGCACCTGTTCGGTCTCGACCCACACCGCGGTGTCGCCGCGCGTATGGTTGGGGCCGGCGGCGAAGATGTAGGCGCGCACGCCCCCGAGGTCCAAGGTGCGGTCGTTCTCGAACGCGATATCGGCTTCGCGGTACTGCGCGCCCTTCAGGAGTTCGGCGGCGGCCGGCGAGCGATCGGAAAAGGTCTTGGCCAGCGACAAGCCAAATTCAGCGATATCCTGTTCCTGAGTCGTCGCGCGCAACAGCGTCGAGCCGTCGAGCATGCGCGCGCCGCGCGGAAACCCGTTGGCGCCGAGATCATGCTCGGGATGGAAATGCGTGGTCACGAGGTAGATGCGCAGGTTCGGCGCGAGCTTGCGCGCGACGCCGGCGATGATCGCGCCGTTCATATCGCCCATGCCGGTATCGATCACCAGGATACCGGTTTGACCGACCACGAGGCCGACATTGGGCACCATGGGACGGCTTTCATCGGGGATGATCCAGACGCTGGGCGCGATCTGTTTCAGTTTTTCAGGATGGATCATGGGCGCGGCGGCCGGCCCGCTCTGTGCCGCGGCGGCGTAGGACAAACACCCGCCAAAAAGGCCGGTGCAAACAAGGGCCGCGAAAAAGGCGCGCATCTATTTCTCTCCGCATAGGGTGCGCAAGAGTGTGCCGCCGGGGCCGGCAAATGTGAAGCGCGTACGGCCCGAGATCCGTCAATAAAGAGGGGCCGGCGCGTTTCCCCGCCGGCCCCTTCGCGCAAACAACCATTATTTCGTTGGCGCGGCGCCGCCGGTCGGGACGTCGATCGCCGCATTCGCGAGCGCGGGCGTATTCACCGGACGGCGCAGTGCGTGCGTCGCCTGCTCGAACGCGTATCCAAGCGCGAGCAGCTTTGGTTCACTGAAGGCCGTGCCGAAGAACGAGACGGTCACCGGCAAATCATCGGTGGTAAAGCCCGCGGGCACGATCAGATCCGGAAAACCCGCGAGGTTGGCGATCCCCGTCGGACTGGGCGTGGAACCCAGCGGCGGGCCCGGGGGCGCGGCAATCTGAGCCGGGCGGCGCGTCTGTGTCGGATAGACGATCGCGTCTAGTTTCTCTTTTGCGATGATGCCGTCGATCAGCGCCGCGGTCATCGGCAAGTAGTAGTTCTTCAGGGCGAGATAGCGCGGATCGCTCAAAGAGTCGGCCTTAGCTTCCACGTTCTTGAAATACGTCCAGCGCGAGAGGTTCGGGCCGGCGCCGTCGTTGCCCATGCTGCGGTAATTCTCCGCCGCCTCGATCAGCTGATCGAGATTTTTGGGGTACTTCGGCCCGGTGGTCTTGAGGTAATCGGCGATCTGCACCTTGAACTCGGCCGGGTACAGCGTGAACACGGCCTGGTTCGAGGAGTCGAGGAACCACTTCGGATAGCGCACGTTCACCAGGGTCGCGCCGGCTTTTTCCATGGCCTTGAGCGCGGACTCGAACACCCAATCCACATCCGGATCGGCGCCGGTGAAATCGCGCGCCACACCGATGCGCGCGCCCTTGAGCGCATCGGCCTTGAGGAACTTGGTATAGTCCTTCTCGAACTTGCCTTGGCTCTTTTTGGTGGCGTCGTCGGCCGGATCGACCCCGGTCATGATGCCGAGGGAAACGGCGATGTCGGAGACGCTGCGGGCCATGGGACCGCCCGTGTCGAGGGAGAGCGCGAGCGGGATGATGCCATCGCGGCTCAGAAGACCGTGGGTCGGTTTCAAACCAACGATCCCGTTCACCGACGAAGGCCCGCGGATCGAGCCCCCCGTATCGGTACCGAGGCCGAGCGGCGCGAAGCCGGCGGCAATCGCCACGCCCGTGCCGCCCGAGGAGCCGGCCGGCGTACGCGTCAGATCGTGCGGGTTCAGGGATTGGCCGCCGAGCGAGCTTTGACCGCCGTTGGCGAACTCACCGAGATTCACCTTGGCGAAGATGATCGCGCCGGCGTCGCGCAAGCGTTTCACCATATAGGCGTCATCGGGCGCCATGTTGCCTTCCAGCAGCACCGATCCGCCGGTGGTGGGCATATCGAGCGTGTCATAGTTGTCCTTCATCAGCACAGGGATGCCGTGCAGAGGACCGCGCACCTTGCCGGCTTTCCGCTCGGCGTCGAGGGCGCGGGCGATCTCGAGGGCTTTGGGATTCACAGCCATGACCGCATGCACCTTCGGACCGGCGCGGTCGAATGCCGCGATACGGTCGAGGCAGAGCTGTGTGAGCTTTTCGGCGGTCAGCGTACCCGCCGCCATGGCCGCTTGCAGCTCGGCGATGGTGGCCTGGTCGAACTCGACCGGTTTTGCTTGAGACGGAGACGCCGTGAACAGCGCGCCGGCCAGCGCGCAGGCGAGCGCAAATTTGGAAATGCCGTTTCTCATATGTATCCCCACTTACAATGAATGTTACTTCGCCGCCGCCATATCGCGGCTGGGCACTTCAATCGTTCCCCCGAACAGCGCCGGCGTGTTCACCGGCCGGCGGATCGCATGGGTCGCCTGCTCGAAGGCGTAGCCCAGCGCGAGCAACTTCGGTTCGCTGAAGTTGGGACCGAAGAACGAGATGGTGACCGGCAGATCGTCCGTCGTGAAACCCGCCGGCACGATCAGGTCCGGCGAGCCCGAGAGATTGGCGATGCTGGTGGGCGAACCCACGGACGGCCCGCGCGGCATCGGCGTGGATACGTCATCGGCAATGCGTTCGGGGCGGCGCGGATTGGTCGGATAGACGATGGCGTCCAGCTTGTCTTTGGCCATGAGGCCTTCGGTCAGCGCCTTGGTCATGGGCATGTAGTAGTTCACCAGCGCGAGATAACCCGGATCGGTCATGGTGCCGTTCGCCTTGTCGCGCTCGACGAAAGCGCGCCAGCGCGTTGGGTTCGGGCCTTTGCCGTCCTCGCCCATGCTTGTGTAGGTGTAGGACTTCTCGATCATCTCATCGAGCGAGCGCGGGAAACCCGGTTTCAAGGTCTTGAGATAATCGCCAAGCTGCTTGTCGAACTCGGGCGGGAACAGCGTGTAGGTGGCGGTGCGGTTGGAATCGAGGAACCACTTGGGATAGCGCACGTCGACAAGCGTCGCGCCCGCCTTCTGCATCGCCTTCAACGACGCCTCGAAGATGAAGTCCACGTCGGGATCGGCGCCCGTGAAGTCGCGCGCGACGCCAATGCGCGCACCCTTGAGCGCGTCCGCTTTCAGGAACTTCGTATAGTCCTTCTCGAATTTGCCCTGGCTTTTCTTGGTGGCGTCGTCGTTGGGATCGAGGCCGGTCATCACGCCGAGGGAAACGGCGACATCATAGACGCTGCGGGCCATGGGGCCGCCGGTATCAAGCGAAAGCGCGAGCGGGATAATTCCGTCGCGGCTGATGAGGCCGTGGGTCGGCTTCAGGCCGACGATCCCGTTCACGTTCGAAGGACCGCGAATGGAGCCGCCCGTGTCGGTGCCGATCCCGAGCGGCGCATAACCGGCGGCGATGGAAACGCCCGTTCCGCCCGATGAGCCTGCAGGCGTGCGGCTCAGATCGTGCGGATTGAGGGACTGGCCGCCCATGGAGCTTTGCGAGCCGTTGGCGAATTCGCCGAGGTTCACTTTGGCGAGGATGATCGCGCCGCCGTCACGCAACTTCTTCACAAGCGCCGCGTCGTCCGGCGGAACCGAGCCTTCGAGCAACACCGAGCCGCCGGTGGTCTGCATGTCGAAGGTATCTATATTGTCCTTGAGGACGACGGGGATACCGTGGAGCGGGCCGCGCACCTTGCCGGCTTTGCGTTCGGCGTCGAGCTGCCTTGCCGTTTCCAGCGCTTTCGGGTTCAAGGTGATGACGGCGTGCAGTTTCGGACCGGCGCGGTCGAAGGCCTTGATGCGCGCGAGGCACATTTCGATGAGTTGTTCGGCGGTGAGCGACCCGGCATCCATGGCGGCTTTCAGTTCGCCGATGGTGGCCTGATCGAACTCCACCGATTTCGCGGCGGCGGGCGCGGCGGCGAACAGAGCCGCGATAAGCGCGTAGGTGCTGATGCGATTCTTCATGACCGTCCCCTATTTGTCCGCGACTTCGACCGTGGCGCCGGCGATGCCCGGCGTGTTCACCGGGCGGCGGATCGCCTTCGTGGCCTGCTCGAAGCTGTAACCGAGCGCGATGAGCTTCGGCTCGCTGAAGGCGAGACCAAAGAACGAGACCGTCACCGGAAGATCGTCGGTGGTGAAGCCCGCCGGCACGATGAGGTCGGGAAAGCCGGTCAGGTTTGCGATGCCCGTGGGCGCGGGCGCCGAAGGAATGCCGCCGCCAAGGGGCTCGGCGATGCGCGCCGCGCGCCGCGTTTGGGTCGGGTACACAAAGGCGTCGAGCTTATCCTTCGCCATCAACCCTTCGACCAGCGCGCGGGACATCGGCATGTAGTAGTCCACCGCGGCCTTGTAGGCGGGATCGTCCATCGTGCCCATGGCGAGATCGCGCGTGATGAAGTTGTTCCAACGGAACGGATTGGGACCGGCGCCATCCTTGCCCATGCTGGGCATTTCGTACGCGCGGGCGAGCATCTCCTCGACGCTCTTTGGATATTTCGGGCCGGTGGTCTTCAAATACTGCGCAAGCTGGACGCGGAATTCAGGCGGGAAAATCGAGTACGTGGCCTGGGTCTGTGAATCCAGGAACCACTTCGGATACCGCACATCGACCAGCGTGGCGCCGGCCTTCTGCATGGCCTTCAGCGACGCCTCGAAGATCCAATCGACGTCCGGATCGTCACCCTTGAAGTCGCGCAAGACGCCGATACGCGCGCCCTTGAGCGCATCGGCCTTCAGGAACTTGGTATAGTCCTTCTCGAACTTGCCCTGGCTCTTTTTGGTGGCGTCATCGGCCGCATCGACGCCGGTCATGACGCCGAGCGCCACCGCGAGGTCGGAGACGCTCCGGGTCATGGGGCCGCCGGTATCTAGGGACAGGCCGAGCGGAATGATGCCGTCGCGGCTGATAAGGCCGTGCGTGGGCTTCAGGCCGACAATGCCGTTCACGAACGAGGGACCACGGATGGAACCGCCCGTGTCCGTGCCGATCCCGACCGGCGCATAGCCGGCGGCGATGCCGACACCGGTGCCGCCCGAGGACCCGGCCGGAATGCGCGTCAGATCGTGCGGATTGAGGGACTGGCCGCCCAGGGAGCTTTGCGAACCGTTGGCGAACTCCCCAAGGTTCACCTTGGCGAGGATAATCGCGCCGCCGTCGCGCAGCTTCTTCACGAGGTACGCGTCGTCGGGCGCCATATTGCCTTCGAGCATGATCGAACCACCCGTCGTCGGCATATCGGCGGTATCGATATTGTCTTTCAGGATCACCGGGATTCCGTGCAAGGGGCCGCGTACTTTTCCGGCTTTCCGCTCGGCGTCGAGCGCGCGCGCGATCTCGATGGCTTTGGGATTGAGCGAGATGACCGCGTGCAGCTTCGGGCCGGCCCGGTCATAGGCTGCGATCCGGTCGAGACAGAGCTGCGTGAGTTTCTCGGCGGTGAGCGCGCCCGCTTCCATCGCGGCCTTCAGGTCCGCGACGCTCGCGAGCTCCATATCCACAGGACGCGCGGAGGCATCCGGTACGTTCGTGAAAAGCGCGGCGCCCAGCGCGGCGACGAGCGCGAAACGCGAAGCCATATTTTTAATGCCGAGAGTCTTGGTCATTTGCGGTCCCCACCTCCTCATGACGAGCAACCACGAACGTGGTTGGGGCATGAGCCTAGCCCAGGGCGCGCGCAAATTATTACCAAAATTTGGCGGCGCGGCATCGCACGCCGCATCGCGATGCCGCAGTCAACATCTTGAGTTTATGGGGGAAATCAGGTGGCCCGGCTAAAGCGTTCTTTAGCCGGGCCGGTGGAGTTTAGCGCTCGATGCGCGAGACCTTGGAACCTTCGATGGACACGCCCGCCATCAAGCCCTGCTGACCGAAGATGAAGGCATAAGCATCGTCCTGCAGCGTGGTGGACGAGAGGTTCTTCGCCACGCCTTCGTTGACCACAACAACCGTCGGACCGACACCGATTTCCCAGCCCTTGGACTCGCGCAGGAATTTCACGGCGCTATCGTTCATCAGAAAGACCACATAACCATACGTCTGCGCCCCGATCTGGAGACCGAACGAACCGGAGACGGAGTTGTAGTAGGCGACGTTTTTACCGCCCTGACGCAAGACCCCTTCGCCGTAACTTCCACCGAAACCGAAACCGGCTTTGACGATGTTCGGGAAAATGAGAACCGCGCGCGCTTTCGCGGCGATCGCGGACGCAATCTCGTGGTCTTTGGTGAGGGTCGCCAGGGCCTGATCGGCGTCGCGGTTGATATTGGCCGCGGAGGCGGCGTGAGCGGGCGGGGTTGCCGCCGTCAGACATCCAAAAGCCAGCGCAAGCGCGAAAAACATGGTGCGTAGATAAGTCATGCGAGATGCCCTCTTCCAAGTCCATTCACCACTATATAACAAAGTATACAGGCCGTGATTGATAGGAACGAGCGGCAAGACCGGAAAGTTGCAGGCTTTAACCGGCCAACTTCACCGAGCCCAGACGCAGCTCATAGGTGATCCCGAACTCGGATTTACCCTCGGGGCCGCGCTGCGAACTGAAATAGAGGCGTTTTCCATCGGGACTGAAAGAAGGCCCGGTGATTTCCGAGCCGTTCTGGTCGTGAAGCGTCACAAGCACCATGGGGCGGTAGCCGGCCGCGCCTTCGTTCACCAGGGCCACGATCTGCATATCGCCGCCGTCTTCGGCGACCAGCAACTCACCGTTCGGACTGACCTCGATATTGTCGACGCCGCGCAGGATCGGGTTTTTCGACGTACGCACGTCGTAGACAATGCTGAGTTCGTTGGACGCAAGCGCGAGCGCATAGACGCGGTTGTCGCCCTTGGTGGTGAAGAACACCTTGCCCTGCGTATAGACGATGCCTTCGCCGCCCTTGAACTGGGCGGCATTGGGCACCTGCTTGCGCAGGGGCGCCGACGTGCCGGCCACGTCCGGAACCGCCGTCCAGGTCAACCGCGTCCCCTCCGAAACGGCGACTTCCAGGCGGCCGTTGGCGAGATCACCAATGGCTTGCGGAACGAAGCGATAGAGGCAGCCGTCCGGACGGTCCTCGGTGAGATAGACGATACCGGTGGCGGGATCGACGGCCGCCGCTTCATGATTGAACGCGCCCAGGCCTGGGCGCACCACCGCAGCCTTCGCGCCCGAGGGATCGCATTCGTGAACAAGGCCGGTGTCCTGGTCCTCTTCGCACGAGAGCCATGTGCCCCAGGGCGTCTTACCCCCGGCGCAATTATTGGAGGTGCCCTGCAGCACGGGATAGCTGCCGACAACTTGACCATTGGCATCGAAGCGCAGCGCCCCGGCGCCGCCGCCCTTGCGTCCGATCTCGCTGTTGGACACATAGATCCACCCGCCATCGGCCGCGCCGAAACAGGCGCCGCCATCGGGCGCCGCGTGCCACAGGTACGTCCCGCCGCCAACGGCCGGTTTTCCGGAATACGCCACCGCGCGCAGCGACATGCCTTGCGGGATCGTGGCCTTGAGCGCCGTATCGAAGGTCGTCGGAACGTCCGCCCGCGCCGGAAGGATTTTCGCGAAAGGTGCCGCAGCGGCGGCGGCGAAGACATTACGAACGAATTGACGGCGGCCGATCATGCGGAGGGCTCCTTTGTGAATCGCCGCATCCATATCTTATCCGCCGCGCGCGGTTTGCTACATCTTCGAGACATCGCACACGCTCACGCATCCGCGATCGCCGCGGCGTCCTTCGCCTCACGCGGGCGTGTCACCCAAGCCGCGAGACCGAGCGCGAACCACAGGATCATTCCGGCAAGCAGAAACGGCGCCCCCGGGAACGGCGTCGCCCGTTCGGGTGCGATGGCGTAGGCGAAGATCTGCGTGAAAACGATCGGCCCGATCATGCCGGTGATGCCGTTGATGCTCGAGGTCGCGCCTTGCAGCAACCCCTGCTCGGACGGGGAAACCAGCCGCGTCATCATGCCTTGCATCGCCGGAGCCTGCAGGCTCATCAGCGCGGCGAAGGGCACGGCGAGCCAGAACAGCGCACCCGTGTCGGCGAAAGCATAAAGCGTCACGCCGACGGCGCCGCTCAGAAGCCCGGTCAGGATCGCGGCGCGTTCGCCGAAACGTTTCACGACGGGCTTCACGAGGCCGCCCATGACAATGATGTTGCACGCGCCAACACCGGCGAGAACGAGGCCGACCTCCATTTCGCCCCAGCCGTAGCGCATGCCCGCGTACAGCACGAAGATGCTGGGGAATACGTTGTGCATCAACGTGAGGCAGAAATGCACGGCGGCGAAGCCCGTAAGCTGCGTATTGGACCGCAGGAGAATGAGTGCGCCGACCGGATTGGCGCGGCGCCAGTCGAAATTCGCCGCGCGGCGTTCACGCGGAAGGGATTCCGGCAACACGAAGATGCCATACAGAGCGTTCAGCAGGGCGGCGCCGGCGGCAATGAAGAACGGCAGACGCAGATCGATGCTGGCGAGCATGCCGCCCAGCGCGGGGCCCAAAATGAAACCGAGACCGAACGCCGCGCCGAGCATGCCGTACGCGCTTGCGCGTTTCTCCGGCGGCGTGACATCGGCGATATAAGCGCTGGAGGTCGAGAAGCTGGCCATGGTCAGGCCGGAGATGATGCGCCCGAGCCAGAGCCACCATAGGTTCGGCGCCAGCGCCATGAGAAGAAAATCGAGACCCAGACCCGTGCATGAGATCAGCAGAACCGGGCGGCGCCCGAAGCGGTCGGAGAGCACGCCGGCCATGGGCGAGAATAGGAATTGCATGAGCGCCCAGCTCGAGCTGAATACGCCCAACGTGCTTGCGGCAACGGCCGTGCTGCCTGTGAACTGTTCGACGAGCTTCGGGAAGACCGGGATGATCAAGCCGAACGACAGCACATCCAGAACAACGAACAGATAAATGAATGCCACCGCGTGTTTGGACACAGCGCGATGAGACGGTACGGTTTCCGCTTCCCCAGCCAACATGGCCGGGAGAATACACCGGCAACCGTGGCATGGCAGGGGCGATTTTCAAGCCGCCGCCCCCGGCGCCGGAGCCCCGGGGGTGGCGTGCGCGGGGGTTGAGCCCGTTCCGCTAGAACGTGCGGGAAATCTTCACCACAACGCGCGCATCGCAGAGATCCGCGCACGCCGCGCCGGCGATATTCGTATCGAAATAACGCACGTCGAGGTCGAACCACCTGACGATCTTGAGGGTCGTACCGAGGTTCCAGTCGGTATAGTCGTTGAAGGCGCCTTCGAGCATCTGCCGGCCAACACCCGCGCTGACGCTCAAGGTCTCGAGGACCGGCACGCTTACAAGCACCGAGGCGTAGGTTTCACTGTCGTTTTCGGCCGGGCCGAAGTTGTCCGGCGACCAGGCGAGTCCGAGGCTCACCGCCGCCGGCCCGAAGTCGTAGCCGGCCTTCGCGGCGAGTTCCCAGTAGTTGTACCCCGCGGCCCGCGACGCGCCGGGATAGGCGAAATAGAAGAACCCGACGTCGTAGGACAGGCCATCGACATCGCCGCGATAGCCCGCGAAAAGATCGAGTTCAGCCGTGGCGTCATTGCCGTCGTTGAAATTGACGGCGGACGCCCAGGTGCCGGCGTAGAGGCCCGAAGACGCATTGTACGTCAGGCTACCTTGGACCGCCGCGTTCCCGCCGGTTTGCGAGTATCCACGAAAAACGTAGTCGTTCACGATCGCAACGTCGGCGGCAACGGACCCGCCGAAAAGACCGGACGCCTCTTGCGCGCGGGCGGCCGCCGGCAGGGCAAGCGCGCCGGCAAGCAAAGTGCAAAAAATGAGTTTCATGATCGTCATCTCCAGTTTTCCATCTCGCAATCAGGCGGCTTGCTTGATGCTCGCGAGGAAGCCATCGACTTCCTGAAGCAGGCTTTCCGACTGGCGGGTAAGTTCGCGGGCAGCCGTGAGCACGTCCGACGACACTTGTCCGGTTTCTCCCACGGCCTTGGTAACGCCGACAATGTTGGTGGAAACATCCTGGGTCCCGAGCGCCGCCTGCTCGACATTGCGCGCGATTTCGGCCGTCGCCGCCGTCTGTTCCTCGATGGCGGACGCGATGGTCGTGGAGATCTGATCGATCTGACCGATCGTCGTAAAGATGCCTTCGATCGCCGCGACCGAGGATCGCGTCGCTTCCTGAATGCCGTTGATCTGGCCCGAGATCTCCTCGGTGGCCCGCGTGGTCTGGGTCGCGAGGTTCTTCACTTCGGAAGCGACGACGGCGAACCCTTTGCCGGCTTCTCCGGCGCGCGCCGCTTCGATCGTGGCGTTGAGCGCGAGGAGATTGGTTTGCTCGGCAATGTCCGTGATCAGCGCGACAACCTTGCCGATCTTCTGCGCGGACTCATCCAGACCACGCACAAGGACCTTGGTCTTGGATGCTTCGCCCACGGCCTTGCTCGCGACTTGCGAGGATTCCGTGATCTGACGGCTGATCTCCTTAATGGAGCTGGTGAGCTCTTCCGTCGCGGCGGCCACCGTTTGCACGTTCGATGAAGCCTGCTCGGCCGCCGCCGCAACAGCGGACGACTGACCGTTGGTCTGTTCCGCCGCCGTCAGCATCGTCTCGGCGGAAATCTCCATGCGCCCGGCGGTGGCGCCGATCGAACCGGTCGCGGCCTTCACCGAGCTTTCAAAAGACCCGGCCAGACGATCGAGCATCGCGCGCTGTTCCGCCTTGCTGCGCAGTTCCTGTTCCTTCTGCTCCTGCTGCAGCTTTATCTTTTCACGGGCATTGTCCTGGAAGGTGATGAGCGCGCGCGCCATATCGCCCATCTCGTTCTTGAGCTGGGTGCCATCGATATGCACGTCGGTATTGCCGGCCGCGAGATGATTCATGACGTTCGTCATGCCGCGAATGGGCCGCGACAAAGCGCCGCCGAGCAGAGCGGCTCCGAGAAGACTGGCCGCGGTTGCGCCCAGCCCAAGAAGAATCGCGAAATTGCGCAACGTGCGGGCTTCCGCGCCGATGGTTTCCGCGGGAATCATGATCGCGAGCGACCATACGGTATCGGTCGCGGCGAACCGGACGGGGACGATGACTTGAAAAGTCTCACCGCCGGTCAGGACGGAAATCGCCGTCGCCTCGGCCGCAGAGCCCGCGGCCTTTACGATCGCATCGTCCAATCCCAAGGATGCAGCCGGCTTTCCAAGCATCGCCGTGTCCCGGTAACCGACAACGGTTCCGGTTCCGGTGAGAAGGGCGGCGTATCCCGTCCCGTACGGGTGGATATCATCAACCATCTTCTGGAGATCGGCGAGCGAGAGATCGGCGCCGGCGACGCCGACAAACTTCCCGGCGACCACCACAGGCAGCGCGGTCGAGGTCATGAGGACCTTGGATCCATCCGCCATTGCGAACTCGTAGGGTTCGAGCAACGCGGCTTTGAGCGTCTTGGCGGGGATCGCATAGTAATCGTCGTCGAACCAATTCTGTGTGGGATCCTGGTTTTCAGCCACGACCTTGCCGTGATCGCGCCGGTAATAACCGGCGAATCGTCCTTGATCGTCGTGGCCCGGGCTTCCGATGAATTTCGCATCGTCGCCCAGGACGCCGGCCTCGAATTGCGACCAGCCGCCGTAGATGCCGGGGTTTTTGTCGACAACCAGCTCAAGTCCCTTGAGCATCTGCGCGCGGTCGACCTTGCCGGCCGTCAGTTGCGCGTTTGAGAGGACGAGGCTGGCCCGTGCGACCGCAAAGCCATTGTCGATGACGCTTGCGATGGCACGCGCATTCGACTGCGCCTCAGCGACCGCATAAGAGGCGGCCATCGTCATGGCCTGGGATGAAGCGCGCGACTGGATCATGCCGACAATACCGGCAAGTCCGGCGATCATGAACGCCGTTGTCGCGAGCGCGATTTGAGACTTAAGCGAGAGATTCTTGAAGCGGGTGAACAAGACGGCCTCCGGGGGGAGAGAGGGTTTCGGTGGCGATCAAGTACCGAACTTCCGTTCCCGAAGGCAGGCGAGGAAACGTATGTGACGGGCATCCGCCCGCTAATACTTAAGGGTGAAACAGCACCGATATACGAAATGATATGAAATGGCCGATCGGACGCGGCGGCGGCCGATCGCCTCGCGTGCGGCGCTTATTTCAGCGTCGCGGCAATGCGCTTCTGGCTCGGCGGACGCATGGACGCCGCCCAAGGGCTGCCCCGGCAGAAGATGACGGCCAAAGGCGAGATCGCCGACAGTCACCAGTCGAAGCCGACGCCCCATGGCGCGGACATTGTAACCGCAGGAATTGTTGCGACACTTGCGACAGCGACACTTCATGAATTTTGGAAAGCGTGACAGGCGGTTAGAGAAAGAACCCGCATTTTGCGACACTTTGCGACACTTGCGACACTTGCCTTAATTGAGACGGCCCTGAGCGCTGAATCGCTCGCGTGTTCCGTGATTCACGATGTCAAAGAGCCTATGCGCCAAGCTTAGACGCGCACCGGCAAGCATGCGCTTTTCGCGAATTATTTTGGAATAAATATTCGCGCGCGCCGCCGATTTAATTTCCAAATAAATTCGGAAGTGTGCATCGGGCGATTCGCAAACTAATGCGAAATACCCCTAACCCGGCACGCGGCCGATCCAGAAAAACCAGGGGGCCCGGACGAAGGGCAGATACGGAAGCCGGGCCTTGCCCTGCTCCAGGCGTACGGTCGCCGCCACATCCAGGAGCACGGCCGGGAAATCCGGCCGCAGCATCACGCCGTCATGACGAAACCAACGCGGCCAGAAGGACCGGTCCCATCCGGACAGCGGCTTGAACGGGCCCGGCGGCTGCGCCGGCAGGGTGTAGAAGTCCACGATCCCGATCAAACCGCCCGGGCGCACCTGACGCACCGCATTCATCAAAGCGGCCCGCCAGTCGGGGATCATGGAGAGCGAATAGGAGAAAATCGCGGCGTCGGCTGGCTCATCGGCGCGCCAGACCTGGGCATCGGCGCGGTGCGTCCGGACGTCGGGATAGTTCGCAAACCGCGCGCGCGCAACGTCGAGCAGCGGGGTGCAGAGATCGACAAGATCGACACGCGCGAGCCGCGGCACTTTGGGTTCGATGAAAAGCCAATGGCGCCCGGTGCCGGCGCCGAAGTCAATCACCCGCTGACCCGCCTTGAGATCCAGCGCCTGCATGAGATCGGCCCGCCCGTGCAGCAGACGCTCGCGGAACCGGTCGTACACATCGGCCTGCGGCCCATAGAAGGCATCGAGGTTGGCGCCGTGATCAGCGCCGCCGCGCCGGCCATGCAGAAATTGGAGAAGCACGCGGACGTCGTCCCGCCAGGTCGCTTTTCCAATGATCTGCGAATTGCTCATGCGCCGGCCGGGATCTCAGCAATACAGAAACCGGCGTAGGTGTGGACGCGATCGGCTTTCGCGAGGCGATCCGCCTCATCATCACGGAACTTGAGCACCTCGCGCATCGGCTTACGCGCCGCACCGATGCGGGTGGTCGCGAGAAACGGGGGGGTCTTGTGCGCAGAGCGGAACAGGACGGTTCCGCCCGGCGTGATCCGCTGCAGAAGCGCATCCCATTCCTCCTCGAGCGCCGCGGGATAATACGAGCTCATCCAGTCCATATGATCGAGCAGGACCGCGTGGGTGATCCGAGGCCCCGGACGCCGAAGATACTCGGTGACGGTACAGGTATGCGCTTCAACGCGATCCACAAGGCCCGCCTTCAACCGCGCGAACCCATCGGGGGTGAGATAGCGGGGGCAACGATCCGTCTCGTAATGGCCGAAGGTATAGACGCCCCAGAAATAGTTGTCCGAAACAGGAACCGTGCAGAACAGACTATCAAGCATGCGTTGAATACCGCCGGCGACATCGCCCCCGTCGTTTTCGCTGACGAGGCGGCGTTGCGGCAACGGCACGCCGATCATGGCCATGAAGACAGGCGACGCGAGGAACTTGCGTACAAAGGGCGTGAAGAAACGGTGCTGCACTTCCTCCAGATAAACCTTGCGCTGCGCTTCGAGGCTCGTCTGGGCGAACATCTTGCGGACGGCCGCGCCGAGCGCCGTGTGCGGGCGCATCCGGGCGCGGAAAATTCGGAAGACAAGCCCTGTTAGACCGCGCGTAAAAAGGCTTTGCTCCGCGCTCGCGAACCAGTCCTGACGTTTGTCCCAATAGGCTTTCGCGAAAGGCGAGAGGTCCTGGCGCAGCTTGGACATATAAAGCGCCGTGAAATCCCTGTGCCACCCGCGCCCGAAAATTGAAAAGGCATCCGCATGATCGAGATGGCGGATCGCGGCGCATTTCAGTTCGAGAAGCGCGGTCTGGCGTGGATTCACGTCCACAGCAATAACGGCGGCCGGCGCGTCGAGCGCGTAATCGAGTGCGTTGCAGCCGCCACTGGTAATGACCAGCACGCGATCGCCGGGCCCCAGATTCATAACGCGGCGATCGACCGCCGGATCTTCCCACGACGTGTTGTAAACAAGATTACGCGTCGTCAAGAAGCGGAACGCCGCCTCCTCAAGACGTTCCGACAGCGACGACCCCAGACGCGACACTCCAGCCTCTCTTCTCAATCATCCCGCAGCGCGCGTGTGGGTAAACCGCCGGCGCGGATGTGACAAGCCCCCACTCATTCTTGTCACATCGCGCATGAACGTTCGCGCAGCGTGGGAATGAGGTTACGACATGTCCGGTATACGTGAGCGCGCCGATTGCCGGCACGCGAAATATATTTATACGGTGTCCCCGGCCCGTAACCGTTGCGTCATATTCACATCGAGCTTTCCGGCCGCGTCAAACACAACGCCATACTGCCGGCGCGCGGCCTCGGCGCTGACGATCCCATCCCGCACGTCACGCGCCACAAGCGCGGGGTCGCGCCGGCGCGGGTCGCCCCAGCCGCCCCCGCCCGCCGACTGCACTTTGAATTTCGGATTGGCGAACGTGCGTTTGCCGAAGCGCGGAAGATCGTTGATGAGCGTGCCGCCGCTTTCGACAATAAGCTCGCAATTCTTGCCGTCGGTTCCGTGATTGACGCCATAGGCGGCCGCGTGTCCGAGGCCTTCGCTGCGGAAGGTGTGGATCACTTCGCCGTCGATCTCAGCTTCGTACTCGACCCCTGCCCCACCGCGGCGTTCGCCGGCGCCCGCGCTGTCGGTGCGCAGTTCCTGGCGGGTGATGCGGATGGGATAAAGACGCTCGTAGGATTCCACGTTCGGGATCGTAAGCCCGCCGAGCGCGCCGATGAGGCCGATCTGGTGGAAGCCGTCGCGCTCGGCCACGGCGCCCGCCGCCGAGAGGCAGTTCCAGTGATAGAGCACATAAGGTTCGCCGGCCGCGTTCTTGCCCGTGGAGATGCCGTGCACCGTCTTGCCCCAGCCGGCGCAGGCGCGGTTCGGATCGGCCTTCGCGAGCGCCTTCCAGATGGAGTGTACGATCTCGTGTCCCATATACATGGTGCTCATGGTTTGCGAGGCGGGCGCGTTGGGGTTCACCAGCGAGCCCTTCGGCAAAACCAAATCGACCGAACGGAATGTGCCCTCGTTGATGGGGACATCGCCGCCGAGGAAGGAGATGAGCCCAACATAGGTCAATGAATGGCTATTCGCGACCGGGCTGTTCTTGAATCCGCGCATCTGCCTGTCGGTGCCGGTGTAATCGACCGTCAGGCGATCCCCCTTGATGGTGCAGGTAACGTGGATCGAGAACTTGCCGGCACTGAAGCAATCGTTGTCGGTGTATTCCTCGCCGGTGTAGACGCCGTCGGGCAGCGCGGCGATGACTTGCCGGAATCTGGCGTCGGCGTGATCGAGCACGGCGTCGAAGATGTCTCCGACCACCTCGCGGCCGAGTTCCTCGCCGAGCGCCACGATACGTTCGCCGCCGACGCGGGTGGCGCCGATCATGGCCTGGAGGTCGCCGTCGAGAAGGTCCGGCGTACGGCTGTTGAGGAGGATGAGCTGCCAGAGGTCTTCGCGCCGCTTGCCTTTAGAGACGACGCGAACAGGCGGGAGGCGCAGACCTTCCTGGAAAATCTCGGTGGCGTCGCCGTTGTAGGTGCCCGGCGCACCGCCGCCGATGTCGGACTGATGGGCGCGATCGCAGCAGAAGGCCACCAATTTGCCGCCGACGAAGACCGGCGAGGCCATCACCCAGTCGGGGAGGTGGTTGCCACCGGCGACGTAGGGATCGTTCATCAGAAAGGAGTCGCCATCGTGGATGTCGTCGCCGAACGCCTTGATGAGCGCGCGCGCGGCGAAACCGCCGCCGGCGGCGTGACCCGGCAAACCATCGGCCTGGCTGATGATGAGGCCGTCGCGGCTCGTGATGTAGCAGCTGAAGTCATGGGATTGGCTGAAGATCGGCGAGAGCGCCGTTTGCGACATGATCCAGCCCATGTGCCGGCAGATGTGATCCAACCGGTTTTGCGTGAGCGCCATCAAGATGGGATCTGGTTTCTTGGTCATGAAATCACTCCGCCGCGGCGGCGCGGAGGCGGGACGTCGCGGCCGCGTCGAGCGTGCCGTTCGCATCGACCGCCACGCCGTAGAGCTCGCGGGCGGCGGCGACGCTGACGATGCCGTCTTTCACGTCGCGGACCACCAATGAAGGGTCGCGGCGGCGGGGATCGCCCCAACCACCGCCCCCCGATGAGTCCAACTTGAATTTAGGATTCTTGAGGGGGCGTATGCCGTACCGAGGCAGATCGTTCATGAGCTTACCGTCGCTCTCTATGGAGAAACCGGCCATGCTGCCGTGACCGCCGCCGTTCACGCCGAAGGCGGCATAGGCGATGCTCTCGCTGCGGAAATTATGGATCACGTCGCCATCGACCTCCGCCTCGTAGTGGACGCCCGCACCGCCACGACGCTCGCCGGCGCCCGCGCTGTCGGTGCGAATTTCCTGGCGGAGAATACGCATCGGGAAAAGCCGCTCGTAGGCTTCGACGTTGGGGATTGTGAGCCCCCCGAGCGCGCCAAGGAGGCCGATCTGATGGAACCCGTCCCGCTCGGCCACCGCGCCGGCGCCTGAAAGGCCGTTCCAATGATAGAGGACATAAGCTTCGCCCGCGGCGTTCTTGCCGGTGGAAGAGCCGTGGGCGTTCTTTGCCCATCCGGCGCAGGCGCGGCTGGGATCGGCCTTTGCCAATGCTTTCCACACCGCATGGACGATCTCGTGCCCCATATAGACGGTACTCATGGTTTGCGGCGCCGGCGCATCGGGGTTGACGAGCGATCCCTTCGGCAAGATGAGGGTCGCGGAGCGGAAGGTTCCCTCGTTGATCGGGAAATCGCCGCCGAGGAAAGAGGCAAGGCCTACATAAGTAAGCGAATGGGTGTTGGCGACCGGGCTGTTCTTGAAGCCCTTCATCTGCTTATCGGTGCCGGTGAAATCGACGGTGAGTTTGTCGCCCGCGATGGTGATGGTGACGTAGACGTTGAACTTGCCGGTATTGAAACAGTCGGTGTCGGTGTGCTCCTCGCCAACGTACACACCGTCCGGCAGAGCCGCGACCACTTGGCGGAATCTTGCATCGGCATGATCGAGCACGGCGTCGAAAATCGCCGCGGTCGTTTCGGGCCCGAGCTCCTGCGCCAGGGCGACGATGCGCTCGCCGCCCACACGCGTCGCACCGATCATGGCCTGAAGATCCCCATCAATGAGCTCCGGCGTGCGCGTATTGAGGAGGACGAGCTGCCAGAGATCGTTGCAATATTCGCCGCGGGACACCACACGCACGGGCGGAAGGCGAAGTCCCTCTTGAAAGATATCCGTGGCCTCGGCGTTGTAGGTTCCCGCCACACAGCCGCCGACATCGGATTGGTGAGCGCGGTCGCAGCAGAAGGCGACCAGCTTGCCCGCGACAAACACAGGACTCGCCATCACCCAGTCGGGAAGATGATTCCCGCCGGCCGCGTAAGGGTCGTTCATCAGGAAAACGTCGCCGTCGTGGATGTCGTCGCCGAAGGCCTTGAGCAGCGCGCGGATCGCAAAGCCGCCGCCCGCGGCATGGGCGGGAAGCCCGTCCGCTTGACTGATGATCTGGCCGTCGCGGCCCGTGATGTAGCAACTGAAGTCGTGCGCTTGGCTGAAGATGGGCGACAGGGCGGTCTGAGACATCACCCAGCCCATATGGCGGCAGATGTGATCGAGCCGGTTCTGAGTCAGCGCCATCAGGATCGGATCGGGTTTCGCCATGGCTTACCTCAACTCGATCAGGAAATTGCCCGCGGCGTCCACGGTCACATGGTCATCGGGTCCCGCGAACAAGGTCGTGGTGCGCTCTTCGATGATGAGCGGGCCTTGCAAGGCATGGCCGGCGCCAAGACCGCCGCCATCATACACGGGGATATCCTGCCATCCCCGGCGCCGGTCCAGGAAGACCCGCCGTTTGCCGCGCGGCGTGGGCGTGCCGCTCCCCTTGGCGTAGGCGGGCGCGGCGAGCGGCGAGGCCGAGATGGTCGCGATGACCCGTAAGGCCGTGAATCGAATGGGGGTTATGGGCTTGATGTGGCCGTAGAGCCGCTGGTGATCGGCCTCGAACGCGCCTTTGAGTGTGGCGAGGGTGTCGGTCTTGGGGTCGTAGTCGACCTGCACCGAACGCATCTGGCCCTTGTAAACAAGGTCGATCACACGCCGTAAGACGGGTTCCGCCCCACTCGCCTCGCCCTTGAGTTCGTCGCGTGCGGCCTTGGAAAGCTCGGCGAAAATTCCAGGAAGCCGCGCGAGTTCGGCATCGCCCAGCGGTGCGTCGAACACTTTATAGGCGTCGTGACGGATGTCGCTGTCGAGCATACCGAGCGCGCAGAAGGCGCCGGCATGCCGTGGCACGTAGACCTTCTTGCAGCCGAGCGCACGGCCAACCGTGGCGCCGTGCATGGGGCCGGCGCCGCCGGCGGCGATGAGGGTGTAGCGCGCAGGGTTCAATCCTCGTTTGACGCTGATCTCCTCGACCGCGTGCAGAAGGTTTTGTTCGAGAAGCTGGATCATGCCGACGGCGGCATCCTGCGCGCTGAGTTTCAAGGGCGCGGCGATCTTCTCGGCGCAGGCGGCTTTGGCTTTTGTGCCGTCGATGACGACGGAACCATCGCCGATGGCGCCCTCGCGCATACGTCCGAGGACGACAAGCGCATCGGTGGTCGTCGCATCTGTGCCGCCACGGCCGTAACAGGACGGACCCGGCATCGCGCCGGCGCCCTGGGGGCCGCAATGGAGCAGGCCCGCGCCGTCGACGCGCGCGATGGTGCCGCCGCCGGCTCCAACCGTGTGGATATCGATGGCGGGCATGGCGACGTAGAATCCTGCGATATCGAAGCCGTCGATGATCTGCGCGCGGCCCGACTGGAGCATGCTGACATCGCAGCTGGTGCCGCCGATCTCCATGCAGATGAGATCGTCGCTGCCGCAGGCGCGGCCGAAGTAACGCATGGCGCCGATGCCGGCGGCGGGACCGGAGAGGCAGAGGGCGACGGGCGCCTTACTGACGCGCGAAAGACTGATCGCGCCGCCATTGCTTTGGACGAGGGTCACCTCGCCCTTGAAACCGAGTTCCTTGAGACGCGCGCCCAGGGCCTCGAGATAAGTCACGACACGTTTACGGATGAAGGCATCGATGACCGTGGTGGAACCGCGCTCATACTCACCAAGGATCGGCGCTAAACGGGACGAGAGCGAAAGCGCCATCTTCGGCGCAGCCGCGCGGATCACCCCGGCGGCCTGCTCTTCGTGGACGCCATTCACGTAGGCGTTCAGGAAACACACCGCCACGGTCTCGACGCCTTCCTGCTCGAATTCGGCGAGCGCGGCGCGGATATCGTCCGCGTTGAGGGGCGTGAGTTCCTTGCCGTTCACATCGATGCGGCCGCGAATGCCTTTGCGCAGATAGCGCGGCACGAGCGGTTCGGCGAAGGGCGTACGGTGGTCCCAGGGATTGGGCCGGATGCCGCGGCGGATTTCTAGGCTGTCGCGGAAGCCCTCGGTGGTGAGCATGCCAACCTTCGCGCCCTTACGTTCGAGGACGGTGTTGGTCGCGATGGTCGAGCCGTGTACGAACCATTCGCAATCGCCAAGCAGTTGCGCGACCGACACCCCAAGCCCTTTCGCCGCGGCGGCAACCGCATCGAGCACACCGCGGCTGGGATCCGCCGGGACGGAAGGGACCTTGAAGACGGCAATGGCGCCGCCTTGCTGCTCCACGACCAAGTCGGTGAAGGTTCCACCAACGTCGACACCGATGCGATTCATGTGCTGCTCTTTTTTTGCCCTCCCCTGAAAGGGGAGGGTTGGGAGGGGTCGGGAGTGATCAGCCCTTGTACGGAAACTTCGTGCTGCCGCCGCGTGTGACCGGCACGGGCTTCCCGTATTCGCGCACATGGCCGTTATCTTTGAAGAAGTCCTTGAAGCGGGGCACGGTCGACGTGGTCATGCGCTCCTCGAAATAGGGCAGCAGCGGCTTGAACCAATCGAAGATGCGGCGCAGTTCCTTCACCGGTTCTTCCGAGACATCGACGCGCAGGTCGCAGCGCGACTGGCTTTGATGACCGAAGGTGAGGATGGAGGACGAGGTCTGGCCTTCCGGCTGCCCGCCGGCATCGCGGCCGGCTTCGATGGCGCGGATCAGACGTTCTTCAAGGATGTCGTCTTCCTTCTCGTGAAACCCTTCGGCGATGGCTTCGACGACTTGGGGCCCCGCCAGCACGTTGCCCATGGCCACGAAATTCTCGCCGATGATGTGGCCGCACCAGGGGATGTTGTTGTCGCCCGTGAAGGCGTCGGAGCGGCCGTCGGAATCGACAATGCCGATCTGGCGCTTGCCGAACCACGGGTCGGTCTCAGTGACGAGCTTGATGGCGCCCGTGGGATGATAGCCCTGCTCGATGAGTTTCAACGTGAGGGCGCCGAGACGCGGCTCGGCGATGGATTGATATCCGACGGCGCCGGCATGCGACACGAAGGCGCAGCGGTTGCCGACGGCGGGCGAGCTGGTGGCCATGGCAAGGCCGCGTTGTCCGGTACGCTTGCAACGTCCAACGATTGTAAAAGTCATTTCCGATCCTCTGTCATAGTCAGATTGAGCGAATCTTCGTTCCGCCAGCCGTATTCGACCGCATCACCGATTTCGAGCGCGACCGCGCCGGGCACCGTGGCGAAAAGGGTTTGCCCGCCCGCGTCGATCTCGATACGGGTGCTGGCGCCAAGGAACGACTTGGCGCGCACGACGCCCTTTCCACGCGATGCGCCCGCGGGGAGGGCCGCGCCGATCAGAATATTTTCCGGCCGGACGGCGACACCGCCCGCCATGAAGTTGGTCTCGCCGACGAAATCGGCGACGTAGGAACTGGCGGGGCGGCGATAGACTTCTTCGGGCGTGCCGACCTGGGCGATTTTGCCCTTTTCCATGACCACGATGATGTCGGAGAGGTTCATGGCCTCCTCCTGGTCGTGGGTCACATATATAAAGGTGATGCCGACATTGCGTTGGAGCGCCTTGAGCTCGCCTTGCATCTTCTTACGCATCTTCAAATCGAGCGCGCCGAGAGGTTCGTCGAGCAGAAGCACGCGCGGCTGCGTGACCAGCGCGCGCGCGAGCGCGACACGCTGCTGTTGACCGCCCGACAACTGACGCGGATATTTCCCGGCCTGATCGGCGAGGCCCAACTTCCCGAGCATCGCTTCGACGCGCGGTGCGATTTCCCCTTTTGGAACTTTATCCATGCGCAGACCGAAAGCGACGTTGGCACGCACGGTCATGTGCGGAAAGAGCGCGTAGCTTTGGAACACCATCCGGGTATGACGCTTCGCCGCTTCATTCACCGGCACGCCGGCCACGAGAACCTCGCCCGCGTCGGGCGTTTCGAAACCACCGATGATGCGCAAGGTTGTCGTCTTGCCGCAGCCAGAGGGCCCAAGGAGCGTGACGAACTGACCGCGGGCGACATCGAGATCGATGCCGGCCACGGCTTCGAACGCGCCGAAACGTTTCACGATGCCGCGGATGCGGACGTCTGGCTGCTGTGTGTCCTCCATGAGATTGTCTAAGCCGCCTTCACTTCATTCCAAATGTCGTTCCAGCGGGACCGGTTCGCGAGATTGCCTTTGAAGGTGAGGCGGCCAAAGGCTTTCGGATCGATGCCAAGATCGGCCGCGAGTTTCGGCTCGAGGCGATCCACCGCGACCTTCGACGCCGGCGCATAGCTGTTGTAGCGCGCCATCACCTCGCCGTACTCGGGGCTGAGGGTGAAGTTGGCGAATTCCTCGACAAGGGCGAGCTTCTTCGTCCCCTTCACGGCCGACACCGCCTCGCTCCACCCCAGCGCGCCCTCCTTGGGCCAGACCCAGCCGGCATCGATACCCGCTTTTTTCAAGGGATCGATCACGTTGAGAAAGGACCAGGCGACGACCACCTCGCCCGAGGCGAGCATGGTCTGAAGGTCGGCCACGTTCTTCCAGTAGGCGCGCAAGAGCGGCTTCTGGGAGATGAGAAGCTTCTTCACCTCCTGCAGCGCCTTCTCGTCCATATTCGTCGGGTCTTTGATGCCGAGCATGAGCGCGCCCATGCACAGAGTATCCTCGGCGTCGTCGCGCAGGGCGATGCGGCCTTTCCATTTCGGATCGAACAGCGCCTTCATGGAATCGATTTCGCCGGTGAGCTTGCGATTGAAGGCCATGGCGTTCGCGCCCCAGACAAAGGGCACGCCGTAGAGCTTGCCGTCGACGGTCCAATTCGGGTCGTTCTGGAACTCCGGGAAGAGATCGTCGCGATGGGTCATCTTGGCCGGATCGAGAGGCTCGAACAGGCCGGCGCGTACAGAGAGCGCCACGAAGTGCTGTGCCGGCACGACCATGTCGTAGAGCTTGGTGCCGCCACCGCGCAACTTGGCCACCATTTCATCCGAACTGGAAAAGAAGGTCGGGCGGAATTCGATGTTGACCTTCGCCTTGGCCAGATCAGCGAACGGCTTCTCGCCCCAGCTCGACCAGGTGAAGTAATTGAGCGTGCGTTCTTGTGCGAAAGCGGACCCGGGAAGCGCGCTCATGCCTAAGCTGGCGGCGAGCGCCTTCATGGTCTGGCGGCGCGTCATGCCCGCGGGAAGAAGGACGTTGAGATCGAGCTTCTCGCGCATTCGCCTGCCTTTCCCGGCTACGCCGCCTTCACTTCATTCCAGATGTCGTTCCAGCG
The DNA here is from genome assembly GCA_020160875.1 of Pseudomonadota bacterium. Lineage (GTDB taxonomy): Bacteria > Pseudomonadota > Alphaproteobacteria > Rhodospirillales > Rhodospirillaceae > SHVO01. The sequence continues at coordinate 10,448 of JAIUPE010000018.1, read as the reverse complement.
GGAACGATCGAGGGGTATGTCCTTGAAGGTGAGCCGGTTTACGGCCTTCGGGTCGATCCCGAGGCTCGTCACGAGCTCGGGTTCCAGGCGATCCACCGCCGCTTTCGAAGACGGCGCATAACCGAGGTAACGGGCCATCATCTCGCCGTGCTCGGGGCTCAGTGTGAAGTTGGCATATTCCTCGACAGCCGCGAGTTTCTTGGTGCCCCGCACGGCGGAGACGGCCTCGCTCCAGCCGATGGCGCCTTCCTTGGGCCAGACCCAGCCGGCGTCGATGCCGGCCTTCTTCAAGGGCTCGATGACCGCGAGCATGGTCCAGGCCACCACCACCTCACCGGAGGCGAGCATGTTCTGCACGTCGGCGATGTTTTTCCAGTAGGCGCGCAGCAGCGGTTTCTGGGAGATGAGAAGCTTCTTCACCTCCTGCAGCGCCTTCTCGTCCATCTTGTAGGGTTCCTTGATGCCGAGCTTGAGCGCGGCCAGACCAAGGGAGTCTTCCGGTTCGTCGCGGAGCGCGATACGGCCCTTGAACTTGGGATCGAAGAGCGCATCCATGGAATCGATATCGCCCGTGACCTTGCGATTGTAAGCCATGGCGTTGGCGCCCCAGACGAACGGCACACCATAGAGTTTTCCATTCAGCGACCAGCGCGGATCGTCCCGGAATTCCGGGAACAGGTCCTTGCGATGCGTCATCTTCGCCGGGTCGAGCGGCTCCAGAAGATTGGCGCGCGCGGCGATGTGCACATAGTTCTGCACCGGCACGATCATGTCGTAGAGTTTTGTTCCACCCCCGCGAAGCTTGGCCATCATCTCGTCGGAGCTTGAATAGAAGGTGGGCTTGAGATCGAGCTTCACCTTCGCCTCGGCCTGTTCGATGAACGGCTTCTCGGCCCAGCTGGACCAGGTGAAATAGTTCAGCGTGCGTTCTTGAGCGAAGGCCGCCGCAGGCAGCGCGCCGGCACCCGCCGCCGCCGCGAGGGCGCGCAAGGCCTGGCGCCGGGACATGCCGGCGGGCAGGAGCAGATTGAGGTCGAGAGTCTCCATCATGGACTTACTCACCTTTACCAACCGTCGTCTGCCGCGAGCGGCGGATGACAACCTCGGCGAGGCCGGCCATCACGCAGCTCACCACCACGGTCAAGGTCGCGATGGCATTGATCTCGGGTGTGATGCCGACGCGCAGCATGGACCAGATCACCATCGGCAACGTGTTGTCCGTGCCGGTGGTGAAGAATGTCACGACCACCTCGTCGAACGAAAGGGTGAAGGAGATGAGGGCCGCGGTCAGGATGGCCGGGGCCAGCAAGGGCAGCGTGATTTCCCAGAAAATACGCGCGGGACCCGCCCCCAGATCGCGGGCGGCTTCTTCCAGCGACGAGTCGAAACCGACGAGGCGCGCCGAAACGATCAGGAAAACGTAGGGAAAGGCCACCACGGAGTGGCCCATGATCACGGTCCCAAGGGAAAGTTCGATCTGGGCGAGATTGTAAAACCCCAGGAGCGCGATGCCGAGGATCAGGTGCGGCACCATCATCGGCAGACTGGCGCCTGAACGAAAGGCCGTGCGCAGACGCGGCGCATAGCGGTGCGCGCCGGTGGCGGCGGCGAGGCCGAGCGTGGTGGCCAGGACCACTGTCGCGCCCGCGACCAGCAAACTATTCCCAAGCGCGGTGCGGAACGCCTCGTTCGCGGCCAGCCGTTCGTACCAACGCAAGGTGAATTCGCGGATCGGAAGAACGCTGATCTCGGAGTTGTTGAAGGAAAAGAGCGCGACGAGGAGCAGCGGCGCGAACAGGAACAGAAGCACCAACGCCGTCCAGAGGCCGAGCAGAACCGTGGAGGACTTGCGGGCGCCGATCATGCCGCGCCCGCCGGTTTCCCTGCGCGTAGGAACAACGTGGCGAAGACGAGAATGATGGCAAGGATCGCGAGCGACATCGCCGACCCCAAGGGATAGTCGAAGGACACCCCGAACTGCTGCGCCACGACGCTGCCGATCATGATGCTGCGGGCGCCGCCCAAAAGCTCCGGCGTGACGAAGGCGCCCATGGACGGGATGAAGACGAACAGGCAGCCGGTGGCGATGCCCGGAAGGCTCAAGGGCAAGGTGACATGCAGGAACGTGCGCCAGCGGCCGCCGCCCAGATCCTTCGCCGCCTCGAGCAGGCGCGGGTCGAGTTTCTCGAGCACGGCGTACAACGGGAGAATGAAGAACGGCACATAGATGTGGACCAGCGCCAATGTCACGGCGAAGTCGCTGTAGAGGAGCCAGGCGACGGGTTCGTGCGTCAGACCGAGGGCCTGGAGGGTCTGATTGATGGCGCCGTTGGTACCGAGGATCAGCATCCAGGCATAGGTGCGCACGAGGTAACTGGTCCAGAGCGGCAGGATCACCAGCACGAGCAACGTGAGACGGAAGCGTTTGGTCTTGCGCGCGAGGAAATAGGCGACCGGATACCCGATGATCATCGAGATGAAAGTCACGATGAGCGCGAGCTTGATGGTGCGCCAGAAGATGCCGAGATAGAGCGGGCGGATCAGGCGCTCATAGTTCGCGAGGGTCCATTCGGCGACGATGTTGTAGTCGACCACCTTCCAGAAGCTGAGAAGGGCCATGGTCGCCATGGGCAGGATGAACAGCACGCCGATCCACAGCGCAGGGGGAACCAGAAAGGCCGAGGCGGCGGCAAAATCGCGCGCTTTCCGTGCGGCCATGGCTCCGATATCCCCCGAAATCGTACCCGACCTCTGGACGCTAGCACCCCGTCAACGTCCGGGGCAATTGCCCGGATTCTTATGTAACAACGCTCCTTTCGGTTGATCTAAAGTAGATGACAGGCGTGTGTGGCACGATAGGAGCGCAGGATGAGACACGACCCGCATCAGGACGACAGTTATATCCGCGAGACGCATCTCGAAGGCGTCCCAGCGCGGATCTTTCTGAGCACAAGACTCATCGCCGCCTTGATCATCGTGCTTGGCTTCGCCGTCATGCTCGGTGTCAAAATTTTCTTCGGCGCCGCCGGGATCAATTACGGGATGTATGTGGTGGGGGGCATTGTCGTCGCCGGGGTGATCTTGTTTCGCGTCGTCGCCGGACATTGGCCCCTGCAAGGCAGCCGTAAATTGGAACTGGATTGATGTATGTCCATCCCGCGGTTTCTGAACGCCGAATCTTCTTGAAAGGCGTCGCCGCGCGCGCCGTGCCGGGATCGCCGCCGCAAAGGAGGCCGAAGCGCCCGCGGCCTGGGCGGCGGATCGGAAGAGCAAACCGTCCCGCGTTAGCTCTTATTCGCCGCGATGTAAGCGTCCACTTCGGTTTCCATCAACGACAGCGGTAGCGCACCGGCGCCGAGGACGGCGTTGTGGAACGCGCGCAGCGAGAATTTCGGGCCGAGGGCCTTGCGGGCCTTTTCACGCAGTTCGTAGATGCGGAGCTGGCCGATCATGTAGGACGTGGCCTGACCGGGCATCACGACATAGCGCTCCACTTCGCTGGGTTCGATGCCGTAGTCGATGGCCTGTTGACGGGTCCAGCCTTTGGCGTGAAGACCGGTATCGACGACAAGGCGCCGCGCGCGGAACAGGGCGGCGTCGAGATAACCGAGATAACCTTCGGGATCGTCCTTATACCAGCCTTCCTCGGCGGCGACGCGCTCCGCATAAAGCGCCCAGCCCTCGGTGATGGCGGAGATGCCGCCGAAGGCGCGGATCTGACGGAACTTCGGCAACGACGTATCCTCGTTCATCAGCGCGATCTGGAAATGATGGCCGGGCACGGTCTCGTGGTAGACAAGCGTCTTCAGGCCGAAGCGCGTCATCTCGTCGTCGCGCAAGGGCATTTGGAAAATGCCGGGCCGCGAGCCATCGAGCGGCGGCGCGGTGTAGCTGGCGGCCGCGCTGGACCAGCGAAACTCCGGATAGGGCTGCGCGATGACGGCCCCCTTGGGCATACGGTCGAACACCAGCGCCGAACGCTTCAGGGCGTCGGCGAGGAAGGTGTCGATATCCGCCATGATCCTGGCGCGGCCTTCGGCGTTCAGGGGATAGGCGAGGTCCTTCTCGAGCTGTGCGATGCGCTGTTTCACCGTGCCTTCGGTGCGGCCGATCTTTTTGAAGATCGCATCCATCTCCGATTCGATCCGGGCCACCTCGCGCAGGCCGATCTCATGGATTTGCGCCGCGGTCAGATCGGTGGTGGTGAAGCGCGCGAGGTGCCAGGCGTAGGCTTTGTCGCCATTCGGCAGGTTTGAGATTCCGGCATTGTCGCTGGCGGCCGGCAATTGCTCCTCGAGGACTTTGATCCCTTCCTGCCAGGCGGGATAGACCGTGGCGGCGATGATACGCTGGGCTTCCTGGGCGAGTTCGGCGCGGCGCGCGTCGGAGACGACTTTGCCCGCACGCAAGCGGTCGTTGAACGTCGCGGCGAGCGGGTTCTCGGCCGGCTGCCCTCCGATGAACTGCTTCATCTGGGCGATGGTCGCTTCGAGGATGAACTTCGGCGGACGAATGCCCTTCGCGCCCGCGGCGCGGGCTTCACGGGCGGCCTCCTGCACACGCGGCCCCACCAGCGCGAGGCGCGCCAAGTAATTCTGCGCATCCTTCTCACTGCGTAGAACGTGCTGCACCGTGAGCGTATTCACGAGATTGATATTGGCGCCGCCGAACTGTTCGAGCGGGAAGGTGAGGTCGAGGAACGGCTCGCCCCGCACCACCATGTCGAGTTGCCATTCCATGAGGTCCGCGGACACGCGCTCTTGCGGCGACAGCTTGGCGCGATCATAGCGGCGCAGCGCCGCGAGGCCCTTCTTGGCGAGCGCGATGCGCTGCACCGCGACCTCGCGCGTCTGCGGCATGAGCATGCGTTCAACGCGCTCTTGTTCCTCGCCGGTGAAATAGCGGGCGCTGGCGGCGAAGTCGGTGTGGAACCGCATCCATTCGTCGGTGAAGGCGTCGAAGAACTGGCCGATGGGCTGCGGGGGCGCCGGCTGTTGCGCGGCGGCGTTCGAAACCGCGCCGCCGGCGAGAATGACCACCAGCGCAAGACGGACGAGAATGCTCATGATGCCCCCAGAGAATCGGTCTTCTCGCGTCAGTCTATAACGAAGCGGCCGCGTCCGGGGGGCATCCCGGCGCGGCCGCTTTTAGCACCACAATGTATTGATAAATAATACTATTTTTCCGCCATCAACGCCTGGATCTGCTTCACGGCGAAGTCGACTTTCATCTCGTGGCGCAGCTTGCCGAGCTCGACGCTCGACTTGCGCGCGTCCCCGGTGATGCCGTTGTTGGGCGTGTTGGGGCCGCGCTGCACCTTTCCGTCCACGACCGGCGCGCCTTCGGTGTTCGGGAGCTGATCCTTGCGCACCCACTCGCCGTTACCGGCGATCGTCTCGAGATACATCATCTCGGACGTGTCCTGGATGCCGCCGTGCTGCCCGACCGGCAGCTTGCGCTCCACGAGGATCTTGTTGAAGGCGTCGCGCGCCGCCGTGTACGGGTGATCGGCATAAAGGACGCGCGCCTTGCCCGCGTATTTCGCCGTCAATTTCTTGGCGACGTCCGCGTACACGCCATCCGGACCCTGTCCACCGCCGCTGTCGCCCATCAGAACGACGGTCTTGAACCCGTTGGCGATGGCCTGCTCCGACACGGCTTCGAGCACCGGTCCGAGGACGGCCGGCGGGATGCCGATATCGCCGGGAATTTCCGCGTTGCCGTTGGCGGGGCTGAACGGCAGCACCGGCAAGGCGATGGCGTTGCCGAGCTTCTCGGCGATGTGCTTGACGACCTGACGGCCGATGAAATTATGACCGGCGATGATGTTCTGCGGTCCGCGCTGTTCGGTGCCGCCGGTATAGAAAAGCGCCGTGGTCTTGCCAGCGGCGATGGCGGCTTTCAGTTCCGGCCAGGTCATCATCTCGATCTCGACGGTGTTCGGCGCCTTCGCGGGGGCCGCGGCGGCATAAACCGTTGCGGGCGTCGCCATCGCCAGAGCCAGCAGAACGCCGGCGGCTTGAACCATTCTCATTGTCTTCTCCCTATTTCACGAGTTTGCAGCCGGGCGCCGGAAACGTGCCCGGTTTGAATGTCTCCCCACCCACGGCCTTCGCGTGGTTCTTCCAGGCCGTGGCGATGATCGAAAAATCTTTCTGGGCGTCGGTCTTGTCGGTACCGCCTTCCAGTTTGGCAAAGTAGTCGTCCGTGGCTTGCTTCAGGAGCTTGAGGTCGCGGTCCGGCCATTTCGCGAGAGTCATCTTGGCGCTGACGGGCTTGCCGTCCACCAGCTTCTGAGATCCATCGTGATTGCGCTGCATGACGCCCGTATTCAGCGCCAGCATCTGTTCGAGACGTTCGCACTGGATGGATTCGGCCGCCTTGTAGGACTCCGTGACCGATTCGTTCGCGGCGCGCTGGATCGCGGCTTTTTGCGCGTCGTTCAAGCCATTCCACACCGCCTTGTCGATGTGCATCCATGAGACGAGCGACGGCTGATGCCACGCCGGCGTATGGGCATAACGCGCGCCCATCTGGCCGATGTTCTGGGTGCAGGTGCTTTTGGTGCCGGCCGGGATCGGGAACGGCACCACGGGCGTGCAATCGAGATCGCCGCTGTCGGGATTGCCGCGCGGGCGCGCGGCCGTCGGTTCCTTCACCGGGAAGAAGTCGACGAGATCGTCGCTGGGATTGATGTATTCGAAGCCCTGGATCGTGCCGGTCTGCATCGGAAGCAACACGGGTTGACCGCCGACGGCGGGATAATAGGTGAGCGTCTTCTGCTTGATGGTCCCGCGTTCGACCAGGATGTCGCAGGCCCGGTCCACCACGTCCTGCGGCGGCGAGAGATAGCGGATGCGCCAGCCGGAGGTGCAAAGCCCCGCAAGACCGACGCCGCCTTTCTGCGCGCGGCACTCCGCATCGCCCTTTTCGCATTGCGCGGCGCCCATGGGCTTCGGGAAGAAACCGGAATTTTGCGCGGTGCTGCCGACAACGGGGATCACGATTTGCGTGCCCCCCCGGCTGTCGAGCACCTGTTGGGCGAGCTGCGTGCCGTTGTGCCCGGCGGCGTCGACCTTCGCGGTCGTCAGGAACGCCACCATCTGCGCGAACGTGATGCCAAAAGGCACCGAGTTGTAGATGAAACCCCAGGACGGATCATTGAATGCCGGCTTTTCCTGGCCGTCGTTCTTGCCGAATTGAATGCCGGCACGCAGCGCGTTCACGCCGCGGTTCACCGTATTGTCGGGCTTGAAGATCACCTGCTGCCCCGCGGGCAGCGCGTCGGCGCCCTTGTCGTCGGTATAGGCGAGCACCTTCTCGATGAAGATGCGCATGGCGCCGTAGCCGGGGTCCTTGGGATTGGTCGAGGTGCCGTTGCCGCGCCCCACCGTCGGCGATTCGCTGTATTCGTTGTAGGAAATCGTGACGTCCGCAAACGCCGCTCCATGGGCGACGGCGGCGAGCGCCGCGCCCAAGGCCAAAGCCTTCCGCATGAATGTCCTCCCTGACACAGGGGCCAAGTATCCTCGCGATTCGCGAGGATGAGCAAGCGCTTAGCCGCTACAAATTAGCGCGGGATACGCACCGGCTGGACCACCGCGCCGTTGGACGCCGCATCCCAGGCGGCGAAGCGCACCCATTTCTTGCCCCGCGCGTCGAATGGAATCTCGAAATGATGGGTGCCAAAGGCGCCGAGGTCCGTGGCCGGCACGATCTGGCGGCCCGTGGTTTTACCGTCGCCCCAGACGACTTCCACGAACTCCAGCGGGAAAGTCCAGGACACGTCGGCCACGATCTTGGACTGACGGCCTTTGCCCTGAAGCTCGAAGTTCGGCACCAGCACTTCGCCGGAGGTCCAGAAGATGTAGCCGGTCTTGATCGCCTCGATGAGCGGCGAGACATCCTCCGGCGGTGGCAGCTTGGCGAGACGCACATAGGTCACCGGCGCACTTCCATAGATGTCGTCACCCGGCGACTGGCCGTAGACCTCGGAAATGGAGATGACGCGCTTCAGGGGGATGTCCTTGTCCGCCATCCAGTTCGAGAGATCATCGAGCAGCGGCCAACATCTATATTCGCAGAGACGGCGCTCCGACCCGTCGAGGCCCATGCCCCAGCGCGCGCCGAAGCCGATGTAGTTCGGATGATTGAAGTAGGCGCGATCCTTCACCGCGTCGGGGAATCCGGTGGAACCCTTCGAGCGCGGGTGCGGCATGGAGATGATGGCGTTCTCCTTGGTCACCATCGTCATCAGGTCGTCGGCGCTGCCGATGTGATAGACCTTGCCATAACCCTTGATGTCCTCCTCGGCCGCCTGCCCCGGCAGGCGCTCATCCCAATAGGTTGGCTTGGAGAACAGGATATCCGTGTGTCCGCCGAGCGGTCCGCGAAACACCTCCTCATTGGCGAGGATCAGGAAGCTGTCGTCCGAGTGCTGCCGCGCGCCGTCGACCAGCATCTTATGCAGCGCGAGCCGCTTGCCGTTCGACTCCTGGCGTTTCTTCACGTTCTCGGCGCTATTGGCGTCGGGCATGGGATCGCCCGATTCATTGAACAGCGTCACCTGCACGGAATCGATCGGGCTGATGATGTTGAGGCCCATGGCCTTCATCGCCACGAAGTCCTGCAGTTTCACGTCGGGGCTGCCTTCCTTCTGCAGCCGCTGCGCCATGTCCATGTGATAGTGATGGTTCATCACCTGGTAGCCGGGCAGCGCGCGATATCTATCGCCATTGGTGAACGCGAGCGATTTATCCACCGCGTCCTCGGCTTTGCCGATGGCGGGATAGAGGAACACGGTGATGAGCTGTTCGGTGCCGGGCCGCGCGCTGTAGAGCGACCAGTTCGCCTGGAACAGCTCGAAGTTATAATCCTCGTGCTCGTTCTGACGAATCCCGATGCCGTAGGAGGTGGGGCTGTCCTTGCGGTAGTAGTTGTAGCCGACGTTCGTGGCAACTTCGCGCGACCAGAAGAAACGGTGCGGCGGCGGGAAAGCGGAGATCGAACCGCCGCCTTGCTGCGCGGCCACAAGGCGGTTCGCGGCGCGCAAAGGCACGGAACTTTGGTTCACGGCGCCGCGCAGCTTGTATTCCTGCCACGTATTCGCCGTATCGCGCCAAGCGACCCGCGATGTGTCGCCGATCGCGAGACCTTTCAGGCCCGCGTCATATTTATAAGCGACCCATTCCTTGGTGGTTTTTCCGATCACTTCCTGGCGGATCATGTTGGTGCCGCGGAAGATGGTGTAGCGCAAGAGACCGCTGAACACTCCCAATTCGACGCCCGGATAGTCCACGACAATGCGCGCGCCTTCCGTACGCACGCTGCAGCCCGAGATCTTGTAGGACACCGACGCGCGCTGAATCTCGGACGGACTGCGCGGGAACCCGGGCTGACCGGCGGCGGGGATGCCTTCCTTGGGCGGGATCGACCCCGCGTAGCCCCCCATCTTATCGGGCTCGCGCAGATCCAGGGGCGCGTCCCAGAACGGGTCCCAGCGATAACGGTCGATGACCTCCTTCGTGAGCGGGATCTTGAGGTCCTTGAGCGGCGCCGTTTGCTGCATGCTCATGCGGCGCAGGCCGGAAACAACGGCGAAGTCCGGGGTCGCGCCGGAGACGACCTGCGTCCAGGCGCCGTCGCCAGCCCGCAAGGAGAGGTCTTGAATGAGGGGAGCGCCGTTTTGAACGGCGATTTGGAGGCGCGCGGTCTGGCCGGCGTCGGCGGCCCAGGTGACGAGGAGTCCATTCGCATCCGCCGTGGCCGCGAGGCCATCCACCGGTTTGTAGCCTGACATATCGCAGATCACGGACTGCGCGGCCGCAGGCCGCGCAAGAACGCCGAGACCGAGACCAAGGGCGAGGATGACGGTTTTGGATGCGGATATCACGAGCGTGGACCTCCCTGAAAACAAAGGGAGCGCCTTCGCAGTTTGTGCTGGGGCGCTCCCGGGTCGTTGGAACGCGCGGCCGCTTTGACGGAAGCGGCCGCGATTCCTGAGCTCTTAATACTTGAAGCGCAGACCGACGTTGAAGTAACGGCCGAGGAAGTCATAGACGTTACGATTGCCGGGCTGGACAAACGAGGACGGCGCGCCGACGTCTTTCGGCGGCTCCTGGTTCGTCACGTTGTTGACAGAGAGATAAAACTCATTCTGGGAACCGAACGCTTCGAAGCCGTAGGTGACCGTGATGTCGGTGTAGAACGCCGGATCGACGGTATTGTCGTCGACGAAGACGCCTTCGACGCGCTGGGCATCGACGAGCTTCGGACCGATGAAGCGCTCCTGCACGAAGAGCTTCCAGTTCTCATACTCGTAATTGGCCCGCAGATTGACGCGCCACTTCGGATCGTTGTTGCCGCCGAGCGTCGGGATACGAGCGCCGCCGAGCGCCTGCGTGTAAGCAGCCGTCAAGCGGGTGGCCAGCATGCCGAGGGTCAGGTCG
>JAIUPE010000017.1:35483-46540 GCA_020160875.1 Pseudomonadota bacterium | reverse complement strand
ACCGAATACAGCACCACGATGCCGCCGCCCAAAAGCACGGCCGGCAACTTCTCGAGGCCGAACAGCACCTGGAAGATCGATCCGTAGGCGATGGTCGATGTCACGGCGATCATGAAGGCGTAGCCGAGCTGCACGAAACCGGAGATGACCGCCGTGCCGGGCCCGTAACGCAACTCCAGCATCTGCGCGACGGTGTAGATCTTCAGCCGGTTGATCAGGGAGGCGATCGTCAGGCTGACCACCAGCACGCCGAAGCCCAGCGAGAAGGCGAGCCACATGCCCGAGATGCCGAACTGATAGCCGAGGCCGATGCCGCCGACGGTCGCGCCGCCGCCCATGACCAGGGCGCCCATGGTGCCGGCGTACAGCACGGGGCCTAAACGGCGCCCCGCCACCAGGAAGTCGGCTTCACTTGTCGCTCGGCGCTTGGAGTAGAAGCCGATGCCGATCATCACGGCCATGTAGATGCCGATCACGATCAAATTCAAAGTCATGTTGTCCCCCGACAAGTCCCCAAACGGTTCCGCGTTCTGTGCGGCGCAATATGCCTAGACATATTGTCAGCGAAATTTCGGCAAGTCTCGCACTTTTGCGTAAAGGCGCGCCGCTTCTCGTTACGCAAGCCCCTCTAAAACGCCGCGCAAAAATTTCTAAAGAAGACTTGAGCCCAAATCCCTGAAATGGCCTGGATATTCCCGAATTGACTAGACATACTGCGAATATGTCTACGGCCTGCGTTATTGATAGATGAAGTCCAGCAAGAAGACGATTTCTGAATCGCTCCCGCGTTACCAGGAAATCCAAAACCATTTGAAATCACAGATCCTGTCGGGCGCCTGGGCGCCCGGCACGAAGGTGCCGTCCGAACATGAGCTCGCCGCGCAGTTCGACTGCGCGCGCATGACCGTCAGTAAGGCGATCGGCTCATTGGTCGAAAAGGGCTTGGTCGTCCGCCGCCGCCGCGCCGGCACGGTGGTCGCCGCGCCGCGCAGCCAGGAAACCGTTCTCGAGATTCACGACATCCAGGCCGAGGTTCAAGCCAGCGGACGTCTCTACCGCTTCGATATCCAGACCCGCAAAGTCGGCAAAGCCACGCGTGAGGAAGCCGACAAGCTCGGTGCGGAAATCGGCACGCCCGTGCTCATCATCTCCTGCGTGCACTGGGCCGACACCGTTCCGTATGCCCTGGAAGAGCGCATCATCAACCTTGAGGCCGTGCCGGAAGCCGGAGACGAGATGTTCCTCGAAGTTCCGCCGGGGAGCTGGCTGCTCGCGAAGATTCCCTGGAACGAAGCCGAGCACCGCATCTTCGCGGTCAGCGCGGATATCGCCACCGCGCGCATCTTGAAAATCCGCCGCAATGCGGCGTGCTTGTGCATCGAGCGCCGCACGCGCCGCGACGTCTACAATGTCACCTATGTACGCTTGATTTATCCAGGCGATCAGCATGTGCTTGTCGCGCGTTTCCAAACGCACGGTACCGCGGGCCGGTAATTACGCCTTCAACAGTTCGCTGATCCGCGCGAGTAAGGCCTCGGCGGCGACCGGCTTCGTCTGAAAGGCGTCGCAGCCCGCGTTATAGGCTTCCTCGCGGTCATCGGCCGTCAAGTTCGCCGTCAGCGCGAGGATCGGGATTGTCTGTGTCTTCGGATCGGACTTCAGGGTCCGCGTCGCGTCCCAGCCGTTCATCGACGGCAAGCCAAGATCCATGATGACGAGGTCGGGTTTTTCGGAAAGCGTGAGCGCGACGCCTTCGAGGCCATTCTTCGCGCGCACGACGCTGTGTCCACCCGCGGTCAGAACGCGATCGACGACCGAAGCCGTGAACGTGTCGTCTTCAACCACCAGAATTTTCGCCATTCGCATCCCCCCTCACGAGCGCGCCAATGAGACCGCACGCGCTCTGATTTTTCAGCCACGCCGCGAAAAAGGGAGTCCGAAGCCCCCTTCTCCGAAAGCGGCCTTGGCTCGCGACTATGCCGAGGCTTGTGTGCTGAGCGCCTTGAAGAACGGCATCTGGCGAATGCGCTTGCCCGTGGCCATGAACACCGCATTGGCGACAGCGGGCGCGACCGGTGGCAGTGCGGGCTCGCCGAGGCCCGTCGGCGCGTACTCCGACTGGATGAAGTGCGTCTCGACTTCGGGGATGCCGGTGATGCGCATGATCGGATATTCGTCGAAGTTGCCTTCGCCGATCCGGCCTTTCTCGATGGAGAGTTCCAGATTCATCGTCGAGATGCCGTCGATCACCGCGCCTTGGGTCTGGTTGAGCGAGCTGCTCATGTTGATGATCGGGCCGATATCGCCCACCACGATCACTTTGTGCACCGTGACCTTATTGTTGGCATCCACGCTCACCTCCGCGGTTTCGGCGAAGTGACCGGCGTGGCTGAAGTAGAACGCCATGCCGAGGCCCCGGCCTTTCGGCAGGTTGCGGCCCCAACCGGCCTTTTCTGCGGCGAGCTTGATCACCCCGGCGGCACGGCCGGTGTTCAGCGAGCCGTCGTTGCCGGGCACCAGCCAGCGCGCTTCGCCCAGAAGTTCGAGCAGGAATTCCACATGATCGCGTCCCGCCGCCGCCGAAACCTCATGCAGGAACGACTGGAACGCGAATGCATTGGTGTTCGAACGCGGCGCGCGCCACGCCCCGGTCGGTGTCATGAGCGGCAGCATGGTTTGCGTGAGGAGCCCGTTGGCCATCATCGGGAAGGGGAATTCTTCCTTCGGGATGTTGCCGCCGGTCACCGGCGCCTTGCCGTCGGCGGTGAAGGTGATGAAATGATCCGACAGCGCCACCATCTTGCCGTTCGCGTCGAGGCCCGCCTTGAACGAATGGAAGCCGCCCGGACGGAAGAAGTCGTGCGCCATGTCGTCTTCGCGGGTCCACGTCAGTTTCACCGGAATACCGCCCGCCTGCTTGGAAATGGCGATGGCTTCGGCGGCATAGTCATTCACCAAGCGCCGGCCGAAGCCGCCGCCGGCGCGGATCTGATGCACCGTCACCTTGTTCTCGGCGATGCCGAGCATCTTCGCGGTCGAGGACAGGATGCGCTCCGGCGTCTGTGTGCCGGCCCAGATCTCCGCGCTGTCGCCCTTGAAATGCGCCGTGCAGTTCATCGGCTCCATCGTCGCGTGCGCGACAAACGGATAGCTATAGAAGGCTTCGACCTTCTTCACCGCGCCCATGTAGGCGCCGTCGAAGTCGCCGGTCTTGACGATCTCTTCTTTGCCGTTCTGTCCGGCGAGTTCCTTCGCCTTTGCCACCGTGGCCGACCAGCTGTCCTTCGAGGCCTCGCTTTCGTCCCACTTCACTTGAAGTGCGGACTTGGCGCGGAACGCCGCCCATGTTGAATCGGCGAGGATCGCCACGCCCGGCATCAGTTCGGCGACAAGCCCGTTGCCCTCGAGGACGAAGGCGTCCTTCACGCCGGGCAGCTTCTTGATCTCATCGATATTCGCGCTTGCTACCTTGCCGCCCACGGCCGGGCATTTGGTGTAGGTCGCGTAAACCATGCCGGGAATCTTGAGGTCGATGCCGTACAGCGGCTTGCCGGTGACGATGTTGGTGTTGTCGACGCCGCCGAAACTCTTGCCGATCAATTTGTATTGGTCGCGCGTCTTCAGCTTCAGCGCCTTCACGTCGGGCACGGGCTGCCCGGCGGCCTTGATCGCGAGATCGCCATAGCCAATTTTACGTCCGCTGGCCTGATGAATCACTTCGCTGTCGGCGGTCGTGAGTTCGCTCACCGGTACGCGCAAATCCTTCGCGGCGGCGGAGACGAGCATCGCGCGCGCGGCCGCGCCGGCCTGGCGCAATTGATCCCAGCTCTGCGGAATCGAACGCGAACCGCCCGCGCTCTGGCGGCCGTACACCGCTGGATTGACGGGCGCTTGTTCGATGTCCACGTCGGTCCACGCGGCGTCGAGTTCCTCGGCGATGATCAGCGGGAACGCCGTCTTGATCCCCTGGCCGATTTCCGGGCTCTTCGAATAAATGAGGATACGGCCCGACGGCGCGACCCGCAGGAAGGCGTTCGGCACGAATTCGCCCTTCACCGGAGCGGTGGCGGCCATGGCTTTGCCTGCGCCGCCGATTTGGAACGCGAGCACAAGGCCCGCGCCGCCGGCAGTGGCGATCTTCAAAATGGAACGGCGGGAAAGGTCGGCGCGCTTCTTTGTCGGGATGATTTCGAATTCGCGCATCACCTCGGCGAAATAGGCGTCGGCGGAGAAAGATACGGCGTTCATGCGACACCTCCCTTCGCGATCGCTTCTGAAGCGGCATTGATCGCCTGCTTGATGCGGATGTAGGTGCCGCAGCGGCACAGGTTGCCGAACATGGCGGTGTTGATCTGTTCGTCCGTCGGCTTCGGGTTTCGGCGCAGGAGCGCGGTGGCGGTCATGATCTGGCCCGCCTGGCAGTAGCCGCACTGGGCGACGTCGAGATCGATCCAGGCTTTCTGCACGGCGGTCAGCGTGCCGTCTTCCCGCGCAAGACCCTCGATCGTCGTGACCTGCTGGCCGGCGGCGGCGGCGATCGGCGTCGAGCAGGAGCGCATCGGTACCCCGTTGACGTGCACAGTGCAGGCGCCGCACTGGCCGACGCCGCACCCATATTTTGTGCCCACGAGATCAAGGGTATCGCGCAGAACCCACAGCAGCGGGGTCGAAGGGTCGCTATCGTCGACCTCAACGGTTTTGCCATTTACCGTAAGTGTGATCATGGACCCTCCGGCGATCGATATTGGAAGGTGCAAATGTCTCGCGACTAGGGGGGGTGGGGCAAGCGCTTTACGCGGCGAAAGCTGCCGTTTTCAGTAACAATTCTTAGTGAAATCAAGCGGTCGCGTTATTTCGCGAAGAGTTTAGACCGGTCATTAAACGCCTTGAACTCGAGGGCGTTTCCCGAAGGGTCTTGAAAGAACATCGTGGCCTGTTCGCCGACCTGGCCCTTGAAGCGGATGTGAGGCTCGATGCCGAACTTCACGCCGTGGGCTTTCAGGCGGTCCGCAAGGGCCTCCCACTTCGCCATGGAAAGGACCACACCGAAATGCGGCACCGGCACGTTATGGCCGTCCACCGGGTTGGTGTGCCCGTTCTTCGCGCGTGGCGCCAAGTGGGTCACGATCTGGTGGCCGAACAGGTCGAAGTCGATCCAGGCGTCCGAGCTGCGTCCTTCCGGCAAACCGAGCACGCCGCCATAGAACTTGCGAGCCTCCGCCAGATCGTCGACGGGGAAGGCGAGATGGAAGGGGTCCAGTTCCTGGGTCATGGGTCACTTATAGCGCTGTCCCGCGGGAACGCCAATGTCGCATGTCCGGCCAGGGTTGCGGAATCGGCCGCGCGCCGGCGTCGCGCGCACCGACCCGTCGAAAATCTTTGAAGGCCCCGCCCTCGCTTTGCGCGAGGGGATCGCCGCTTTGCATCCCGGCACGCATCGGGATCTCCTCTTCAAGTCCTGCTGACAGATCCGCGCAGGCCCCGCTACACTCCATCTCTTAGTCATCGCGAGGGGCGGGATATGGCGAACGTCGCTTTTATCGGTCTTGGTGTCATGGGCTTCCCCATGGCCGGACATCTCACCAAGGCGCATAAGGTCACGGTCTATAACCGTAACGCCGCGCGCGCGCAGGCGTGGGTCGAGAAATATGGGCATGCCAGCGCTCCAACGCCCGCCGCCGCCGCCACGGGCGCCGAGATCGTGTTCGTCTGTGTCGGCGACGATCCCGACCTGCGTCAGGTCATCACCGGTAAGGACGGCGTGCTGGACGGAATCGCAAAAGGCGCTGTAGTCGTCGATCACACCACCGCCTCGGCCAACATCGCGCGGGAACTCTCCGCACTCGCCAGGGGCAAGGGCGTCGGCTTCATCGACGCGCCGGTCTCCGGTGGCCAAGCGGGCGCAGAAAATGGTCAACTCACGGTCATGTGCGGCGGCGATGCCGCGTCATACGCAAGGGCCGAGCCGGTCATCGCCTCCTACGCGAAGATGTGCAAGCTCATCGGTGAAAGTGGCGCTGGGCAGCTCACCAAAATGGTCAACCAGGTTTGCATCGCCGGCATCGTGCAGGGCCTCGCCGAAGCCATGAACTTCGGCACGCGCGCCGGCCTCGACATGGAGGCCGTCCTCGCGGTGATCTCTAAAGGCGCCGCGCAGTCCTGGCAGATGGAGAACCGGGGCAAGACCATGCTCGCGGGTAAATTCGACTTCGGCTTCGCGACCGACTGGATGCGAAAAGACCTGCGGATCACCATGGATGAAGCGCGCCGGAACGGCGCGCGCCTTCCCGCGACCTCGCTCATCGATCAATTCTATGCCGAGGTACAGGCCCATGGTCACGGCCGCTGGGACACCTCGAGCCTGATGAGTCTTCTCACGGACGATTAGTCGTCTCCGGATCAATTTAGAGGCCCCGGCACGCCGCGCCGGGGCCTCTAAATACGACCGTCTCCATCGTCACGGCCGCGGCGTGTTTCCCTCCGCCGCGGCGGTCACTTTGGGCGTGAGGCGTGAAGGCTGCACGCCGGCACACTCGTAACAAGCACGCACAAGTTTTTGTGGATGGCGGCTGAAACGCATCCGCGTATCAGTCCCGGTCTTATTGCTCTTTCCAGCGGCTTGCGATGCGCGCCATCTCGCCGCCGGGCGTCCACACCACGATGGCCTTCGCGCCAGCCGCGCCGGTCTTGTGACGCACCTTGTCGGGCGGGCGCACCGTGCCGATCATGCCGGGCTTCAGGAAAATACTTTTTCCGTTCACCACATGTTCAAGCTCACCCTCGAGCACATAGAAAGTTTCGACGGAACCGTGCACATGGTCACCGGAATCGGCATTGGGCGGGAACGTGAGTTCAGCCATGTCCGCTTCCGTGCCGCCATACATCTTCGGATCGGTGAGCGGCTTTAGGACCACGCCGCCATTCGGATTCACATAGGTTTTGCCCAGCGTCGCCGGTTTGGGCGGCGCGTCGGCGGCGAGCGCCGCGGTTGTCGTCAGAAGCGCGGCGATCAGAAGATATTTCATGAAGTCCCTCCCTTGATGCTCCGGTGTCACCCATCAGTGTGACCTATCGGCGTCAAAGGAGGTAGGGGCTTCTATTTCGCGCGCGTTTCTGTTGGCCGCGAAAGACCATGACCGGCGTTAGTTTTTCGGTCGGCGTGGTTCAGCGACACCTTTTGTCAGGAACGCTTGCCCGCGATGCTTCTTGCCCATGCGTTTGCCTTCGCCGCCGGAGTTCCCGGTGCCGGCGGGTTGCCATGAGGGAATCAATTGGTGTTTGCCCGGACCGATGAGATCGGCGCGGCCCATGCGTTTCAAGGCGTCACGCAGCAATGGCCAGTTCTCGGCGTCGTGGTAGCGCAAAAACGCTTTGTGCAGACGGCGCTGTTTGAGGCCCTTGATCGTGTCCACTTGCTCGGACGCACCGCGGCGCACCGGTTTTAGCGGATTCTTGCCCGAGTGATACATCGCCGTCGAGATCGCCATGGGCGAGGGCAGGAAGGTCTGCACCTGATCGGCGCGGTACTTGTTGCGCTTCAACCAAAGCGCAAGGTTCATCATGTCCTCGTCCGTGGTGCCCGGATGCGCGGCGATGAAATAGGGGATCAGGAAGTATTCCTTGCCCGCCGCTTTCGCGGCCTGGTCGAACATCTGCTTGAACTTGTCGTAGGCGCCGATGCCCGGCTTCATCATCTTCGACAGCGGGCCGGCTTCGGTGTGTTCGGGCGCGATCTTCAGATAACCGCCGACGTGATGGGTGACGAGTTCCTTCACATAGGCCGGGCTTTTCACGGCGAGGTCATAACGCACGCCGGAGGCCACCATGACCTTTTTGATGCCAGGGATCGCACGCGCTTTGCGGTACAGCTGGATCAGGGAGTCGTGATTGGTGTTCAGGTTCGGGCAGACGTCCGGATACACACACGACGGCTTGCGGCACTTGGTCTCGATGGCTTTGTCTTTGCACGCCAGGCGGTACATGTTCGCTGTCGGGCCGCCGATGTCCGAGATGATGCCCGTGAAGCCTTCGGTCTTGTCGCGGATCTTCTCGATCTCTTGAAGAATAGACCCTTCCGAACGGCTCTGGATCACGCGGCCTTCATGCTCCGTGATCGAACAGAAGGAGCAGCCGCCGAAACAGCCGCGCATGATGGTGACGGAAAAGCGGATCATCTCCCACGCCGGGATTTTCTGATCGCCGTAGGACGGATGCGGCGCGCGTGCGTAAGGCAGCTCGTACACGCCGTCCATTTCCGGGGTCGAGATGGGGATCGGCGGCGGCGTCACCCACAACTCACGCTCGCCATGCTTTTGCACGAGGGGGCGCGCGTTGCCGGGATTGCTCTCGCGGTGGAGCACGCGGCTGGCGCGCGCATAAAGCTCGGGGTCCTTCTCCACCTGCTCGAAGGCCGGCAGGCGCACGACGACTTTCTCGCCGTCCTTGGTCTGCTTGGCGCCCTCGTCGCTGGCTTCGATGTCGTCGGCCTTGGCTTCGACATATCCATCAGGAACGGCGCTCTTCAGGATCGCGACGCCGCGCACGTCGTCCATGTCGGCGGCCTTCTGGCCCTTGGCGTAGCGGTGCGCGACTTCCACCACCGCGCGTTCGGCGTTGCCGTACAAAAGGATGTCGGCTTTGGAATCCACCAGCACCGAGCGGCGCACCTTGTCCGACCAATAGTCGTAGTGCGCGATGCGGCGCAGTGAGCTTTCGATGCCGCCCAGCACGATCGGAACGTCCTTGAACGCTTCGCGGCAGCGCTGCGCGTAGACGATGACGGAACGGTCGGGGCGTTTACCGCCTTCGCCGCCTGGCGTGTAGCTGTCGTTGTGGCGCAGGCGCCGGTCCGAGGTGTAGCGGTTCACCATCGAGTCCATGTTGCCGCCGGTGATGCCCCAGAACAACTTGGGCGCGCCCAGCTTCTTGAAGGAGTCCGGGTTCTGCCAGTCGGGCTGCGAGATGATGCCGACGCGGAAGCCTTGTGCTTCCAACAGACGTCCGATGATCGCCATCCCGAAGCTGGGGTGATCGACGTAGGCGTCGCCCGTCACGATGATGATGTCGCAGGCGTCCCAGCCCAGGACGTCCATTTCCTCCCGGCTCATGGGCAGGAAGGGCGCGGTGCCGAAGCGCTGCGCCCAGTACTTTTTGTACGAGAACAGTGGCTTTGGCGGCGCCTGGTGGGTGGGGAGGGCGATATTCATGGCCGTCTATGTGGGCAAACGCGCCCCAAGGTCAATCCGAAGGGGTCCTTATATAAAGAGGCGCCCCCGGAGCCACGTTAAATTTTTTGCCCGCAACTTATTGAAATTGTGATCAAAAACAATTCGGGCGGTGTGGGTTTCCCCACACCGCCCGATCTGTGTCTCTAAAGCCCAGGCCAGCCTAGCAGCATCTTGCCTGCATGCCGCCTCCGACGCCGAAGCGCCGGTTCTGGCACAAGGTGAAGAACTCCGCGTAAGTCGGCACCTCCTGGTCGGGATGCGTGGCTTTCAGATGCCGGATGTACGTGTCGTAGTCCGGCACGCCGCACATCAACCGGGCGGTCTGCCGCAACCGTGCAATCACTTCCGAAAGCAGGCTCGGCTCGGCCGAGACGGCGTCCGGGAAATGATCGGCAAGAAGGTTGCGGCTCTTGGCCATGTCTACTCCGCCGCCTGCGTGCGCGCCGTGCCCGGGGTGGCGTCGACCGTCACGCCCTGGCCGCCGCGGATCGCCCGGATGCCGAAGAACACCAGCGCCACGACGATCAGCATGAAGAAGGCACAGATGCCCGCGTCCAGATAGTCGTTGAACACGATGCGCTGCATCTCTTCGATCGACTTCGCCGGGGCCATCACCGTGCCCGACTCAAGGCCCTTCTCGATCATCTTGGCGTGCGCCAGGAAGCCGATCTTCGGGTCGGCGTGGAACAGCTTGTCCCAGCCCGCCGCCATGGTGCAGACCAGCAGCCATACAAGCGGAACGGCCGTCACCCAGATGCGCTTCATCTGACCGAGCTGAGCCACCAGAACGGTCGCCAGCACGAGCGCGATGGCCGCGAGCATCTGGTTGGCGACGCCGAACAGCGCCCATAGCGAGTTGATGCCGCCGAACGGATCGATCACGCCCTGGTAGGTGAAGTAACCCCACGCCGCGCAAGCCAAGCCGGTAGCCGTGAGATTGCCCACCGTCGAGGAGGTGTCGCCCAGCGTCTTGCTCGCCATGCCCAGGAGATCCTGGATCATGAAACGGGCAACGCGCGTGCCGGCCGACAGCGTCGTCAGGATGAACATCGCTTCGAACAGGATGGCGAAGTGGTACCAGAAGGCCATGGTCGCCGTGCCGCCCAGGAACTGGGACAGGATGTGCGCCATGCCAACGGCCAGGGTGGGTGCGCCGCCGGTCCGCGACAGGATCGAAGCTTCACCCACGTCGGTCGCCATCTGCGACAGCATCTCCGGCGTGATCACGAAGCCCCACGAGCTGATCGTGGTGGCCGCGCTGTCAACCGATGTGCCGATCACGGCGGCCGGGCTGTTCATGGCGAAGTACACGCCAGGTTCCAACGCGCAAGCCGCGATCAGGGCCATGATGGCCACGAAGCTTTCGCAGATCATCGAGCCGTAACCCACCGGGCGGCCCTGGATCTCGTTCTCCATCATCTTCGGGGTCGTGCCCGAGGACACCAGCGCGTGGAAGCCCGAGATGGCGCCGCAAGCGATGGTGATGAAGAGGAACGGGAACAGTGAACCCGCGAACACCGGACCGGTGCCGTCGACGAACTTGGTCATCGCGGGCATCTGCAGGTCAGGCGTGACCACGAGGATGCCGGCGGCCAGCAGCACGATGGTGCCGATCTTCAGGAAGGTCGACAGATAGTCGCGCGGGGCAAGCATCAGCCACACCGGCAGCACCGACGAGACGAAGGCGTACACCACGAGCCACCAGGTGATGGTGGTGCCCGACAGCGTGAAGAACTCACCCCATTCCGGATGCTCGGCGACATAAGCGCCGCCGTACAGCGCGAGCATGAGGAGCGCGAAGCCGCCGATGGAGACTTCCAGCACCTTGCC
>JAIUPE010000017.1:0-35473 GCA_020160875.1 Pseudomonadota bacterium | reverse complement strand
CGAAGGCGTGACCTGTTCGGTGCAGACGTCGAAAGCACTGATCGAAGCGGGCCTTCATCCCGCGACGCATGTAAAGGCCCATCAGCACCGCGATCGGGATCGACATCGCGACGGTGAACACGCCCCACGGGCTGTCCGCCAACGCTTTGACGATCACCAGGCTCAGCACCGCGAGCAGGATGATCATGATGGAAAGGATGCCGACGATGGCCACGATCCCGGCGTCCTTGCCGAGGTTGTCGCGAATCATCTGACCCAGGGTGTTGCCGTTGCGGCGCGTGGAGAAGAACAGGATCACGTAATCCTGCACGCAGCCTGCGAACACGGCCCCCACCAAGATCCAAATCGTTCCCGGCAGATAACCCATCTGCGCGGCGAGCGTCGGACCGACGAGCGGACCCGCGCCGGCGATGGCGGCGAAATGGTGGCCGAACAGCACGTACTTATTCGTAGGGACGTAATCGAGACCGTCGTTCTTCAGAACGGCGGGCGTCGGGCGGTTCGGGTCGACGCCCAGAACCGTGTTCGCCACATAGGCGCTGTAGAACCGGTAGCCGATCGCATACGTACAGACCGCGGCCACGACGAGCCACGCGGCATTGATCGACTCTCCTTCATGGAGCGCGAGAACACCCATACAGGCAGCGCCAAGTATGGCGACACCTCCCCAAAGCACCCATTGTGCTGTCTTGCCCATAGAACAAACCCCCTCCGTTGCAGATTGATTCTGCGACTGAAACAAAAGACGCCCTAAATAGCAAGCGAACGCGCGCACCTTTGATCAACCGCACAGCTTTTTCTTGTAAATGGAGTTGGTCTTTAGTCCGCTCACCTCGTTGTGGTTTTGCTGCGCTGCACAATGTGCGGCGGATGACCGCGGCGCCGCGCTGAACCGTGCGCGCGTCACTTTGGACGGACGTGCCGCGGGCATCGCCGGTGGTCTGCCATCGACTTGGTGATTTGTGGCGCGGTCACCGCATAAAAGGGCCGCCACGACAAAAAATGCCCGCCGGTGATGTGGTTATATTGCACGTCGGCGCCCCGCTTGAGTTTTAGCATCGCCGGCTTGTCTTACGGTGCCCGAGGTAACGCCGACGTGATCGGACTCGCCATCGCTTCACCGGCGTGCGCGTAATGCGCGTGGCGTAAACTTCAAAACCGCGACGATTTTGGGAAAAGAGCGGCCGAACGTGTTGTTGGGCTGCGAAATGAGATCGACTTTGAGGCCGTCACGATGAGTGAGGCCGCGAAGGCCGCCCCATTTCGGCGCGCGCGGCTAAAAACCGTCGCCCGGCAGGTCGTCAACCTGCCGGGCTTTCCTCGGCGTCAAATCTTTCGTGGGTTCAGCGCGAAAGGCACTGGTCGTTAGTCGATGATGGCCCACGCACCGTCAGGTTGCTGACATGCGCGCCCCGCCGGCGGCGGCCGGCATTTTTTGTTTAGAGGGCGCGCTGTTTCACACACCGTTAGTCGATGATGGCCCACGCACCGTCAGGTTGCTGACATGCGCGCCCTCGAGCTTCTTGCGGACGGCCGTCGATCCAGATCTTCTGGCTGTAGACGGTGCAGTTGAAGTTGTCTTCGTCCTCGTAATAGTCGAGCACATGCAGCTGGCCGCGCGTGCCGGACTGTGGATTCCGCCAATCATAGTAGGCATTGGCTTTGCCTGCGTTGAAACCGGTGGTGTAGGTCTTATAGGCGTAACTGCGGTCGTTGCAGTCGAGCTTGCTGGTCAGCGCCGCGCCGATGGCGCCGCCGGCGACCACGCCCACGATCGTCGTCGTCGTTTCATTGCGGCGGTTCCCGGCGGCGTTGCCAAGCAGCCCGCCGATCACCGCGCCGACGAGCGCGCCGGCGGGGTCGGGCTTGCGTGAGCACTCGCGATAGTACTGGTCGTCATTCAGATTGTACTGGCGGGCATAGCGAGCACGCCACTGTGCTTCACGTTCGGCGCGGCTGTATTCACGCCGCGCACGGCGTTCCTCACGGTCCGCGCGGCGTTCCACACGCTCCACATCGCGCACCTCCCGTACCCGGCCGTTGAAGATCGAGGCGAGCACGTATTGGTCGCCGATCATCAGCCACTGATAACCCCGGGGCGGGCGCGGCAGATTGCTTTCACGCCAACCGTAATAGACGTGATGTTTATCGCGCAGGCCGCGCGGCAAACGGTCGCCGCGTTTGAAATCGTGGTCGTCGCGGCGGCGATCGTAATCGCGACGGTCGTCGCCGCGATATTGCACCAGCTGAGACAGGGTTGCGTTCTGTACGGCGGGATGCGCCTTCGCC
Source organism: Pseudomonadota bacterium (assembly GCA_020160875.1). GTDB lineage: Bacteria > Pseudomonadota > Alphaproteobacteria > Rhodospirillales > Rhodospirillaceae > SHVO01. The sequence goes on along the minus strand of JAIUPE010000017.1, from coordinate 33,184 downwards.
ACAGGCATGGCCGTCGCGACGGAACTGGCCAGGAAGGTCAGGGCGGTGGCGCTCAAGATGAGCTTTTTCACGGGGGTTCTCCTAAATCGCCGGTGTGACTCGGGGGAAGCCGGCACGTACGAACCGAGTCCGGGTGTAAACGTTACAGAAGGAACTCCGGTTCCGTGCGCGAACAATCCGCGTCACTTCGGCAACAAGCTGAACGCGACATTGAGGAGAAAATGCGACCGGATTGGATCGAATGAGAGGTCGTAGGCACAATCGCGTGAGAAATACGCGCATCGCGCGAAGATGCCTCGATTGTCGAAGGCATAAGGTTGCGCACCCGCCGGCGAAGGCCGGCAAACTGAAAGACGATCAGGTCGCCGGGAGCATGAGGTTGCGCACCCGCCGGCGAAGGCCGGCAAACTGAAAGACGATCAGGTCGCCGAAAGCATGAGGTTGCGCACCAGCGGATAAATTTGAGTCCGCCATTTGCGGCCGCTGAAGACACCGTAGTGACCCGCGCCCGGTTGAAGGTGATGGCGCTTCAGGAAAGGCTTCAGGCCCGTACACAAGTCATGAGCCGCTAAGGTCTGTCCCACCGCGCAGATGTCGTCATGCTCGCCTTCGACCGTCAGCAGCGCGGTCTTCTTGATCGCTGATGGGTCTACGGGCTTACCTTTATAAGTGAGGGCGCCGCGCGCGAGATCTGCGTCCTGGAACACACGCTTCACTGTCTCGAGATAGAAACGCGCAGGTAGATCGAACACCGCGAAATATTCATCGTAAAACGTTTTGATGTCGTTGGCGCGTTCGACATCGCCGGTGGCGAGGTGCGAATAAAGATCGCTATGCGCTTTCATATGGCGTGCGCCGTTCATCGACATGAACGCCGTCAATTGCAGGAAGCCCGGATATACCTTGCGCCCCGCGCCGGCGAGGGGCGCGGGCACTTCGGTGATCAGGTTCTGCTCGAACCATTCGATCGGGTGACTGAGGGCGAGTTCATTCACTTTCGTCGGCTGCACGCGGGTGTCGATGGGGCCGGCCATCAAGGTCATGGACAACGGCGTCGCCGGATTTTTGCTCTCGGCCATCACCGCGACGGCGGCCAACACTTGCACGCACGGCTGGCACACCGCGATCACATGCGCTTTTGGGCCGATGGTCTCCAGGAAGCTGATGATGTGTTCGATGCAGTCGTCGAAACCGAAGTCGCCGTGGGTCACGGGGATGTCACGGGCGTTGTGCCAGTCGGTCAGGAAAACGTCATGATCGGCGAGCAGCGTGCGCACGGTATCGCGCAGAAGGGTCGCGAAATGGCCGGACAGCGGCGCGACCACCAGAACCTTCGGCTGGCCGGTGATGCTCGGTTTTCTGAATCGCAACAAGGTACAGAAGGGGGATGTCGCCGCGATTTCCTCAGTCACCGGCACCGGGTGACCGTCGATCAACACATGATCGATATCGTAACCGGGATGCTCGTGGGTGAGTGCGGTCCGTGAGAGGAGGTCGAACGCCGCGGTCACATGCGACATGCCGACGCCGCCGGGCCACATTGTAAGCGGCATAAGCGTATCGCGCGCTAGCCCCGCCATCTGGCGAAGCGGCTCGCTCCACGTACGCTGTTGTTCATAAAACGAATAAAGCATCTATCCCCAGCTCGTTGCATTCTGGCTTCTCCCCAGAAAAAGCCTAGTGCAATTTTTGCTGCGGTGCGAGATGATCCTTTTGCGGCGCCGAACCATAGGGTTGAGGAACTCCGGGGCCGCCATGAGGTCCAATGGCGGCGACACTTACGATTTCCAGTAAAAACTACTCATCCTGGTCTTTCCGGGGATGGCTCCTATGCAAAATGGCGGGCCTGGAGATCGCGGAAAAGATCGCCGGGATCGATGATCCCGCCACCCGCGCGGAACTCCTTTTATTATCGCCGTCGTTCCTGACGCCGAGACTGGAGCACCGCGGCATAACCGTCTGGGACACGCTCTCCATCGCCGAATATCTCGCCGAGCTGAGGCCGGATGCGGGGTTGCTGCCGTCCGATCCAAAGGCGCGTGCGCATTGCCGTTCCATCAGCGGTGAGATGCACTCCGGATTCATGAACCTGCGCTCGGCGCTCCCCATGAATCTCAAGGCTCAATTTCCCGGTTTCAAGGTTTGGACGGGCGCGAAGCCGGACATCGAGCGCGTATGCGAGATTTGGCGCGATTGTCTCGCGCGCTATGGCGGACCTTATCTTTTCGGCAAAACGCCCAGCATGGCCGACGCGATGTACGCGCCGGTGTGCACACGCTTCGTCACCTATGACATAAAACTCGATCCCGTGTGTCGCGCTTATTGCGATACAATCCGCGCGTGGGAACCGGTCGTCGCTTGGACGGAAGCCGCCAAGACCGAACCGGACGAGGTCGAAGAACTGGAAGCGGAGTTCTAAGCGCGCGATTCGGAAACGTGCGAAGCGGGGTTCCGAAAACGTCGCCCGCGAAAAAGGAGAAATACATGAGTGTGGTCGGTAAGGTCGCGGTCGTCACCGGCGCGGCCAGCGGCATAGGCCGCGGCATCGCCGAGGTCTTCGTGAAAGCCGGCGCGAAAGTCGTCATCGCCGACCTCAACGCCGCGCAAGCCGAAGCGACGGCGCGCGAACTCGGGCCGAATGCGCTTGGCGTCGCCATGGACGTCACCCAGGAATCCCAAGTGGACGCGGGCATCGACCGCGCCGTGCAGCATTTCGGCAAGATCGACATTCTCGTCAGCAACGCCGGCATCCAGATCGTCGCGCCACTCGTGGACTTCGCCTATAAGGATTGGCAGCGTCTGATGGCGATCCATCTCGACGGCGCGTTCCTCACCACGCGCGCCGCACTGCGTCATATGTATAAACAGGGCACCGGCGGCGCCGTCATATACATGGGGTCCGTCCATTCGAAGGAAGCCTCGCCGCTGAAGGCGCCCTATGTGACCGCGAAGCATGGTCTCATGGGGCTTGCGAAAGTCGTGGCCAAGGAAGGCGCCGCTCACGGCGTGCGCGCCAACGTCGTCTGCCCGGGGTTTGTACGCACGCCGCTGGTGGACAAACAAATTCCGGAGCAGGCGAAGACCCTTGGTATTTCCGAAGAAGACGTCGTGAAGAACATCATGCTCAAGGGCACCGTGGACGGAGAGTTCTCAACCGTCGACGACGTCGCACAAGCAGTGCTGTTCTTCGCCGCGTTCGAGACCAACGCGCTGACCGGCCAATCGCTCAATGTAAGTCATGGCTGGTCGATGACCTGACGCGCGGTCCCATAAACGCCGCGTCGGGGGCGGTATTGCCGCCACGAACACACCACCGCACTTGCCTGTCATTCCGGCCTATGCTTCTGATCGCTGTCCGGTGTTCGCCGATATTTCGCTTCAGAGGTTCATGTGCCCGTTCCGTCCGATCTGATCGCCGCTTATCGTGCGGCTATTTACGAAATTGATGTGGACGGCGAGCCGCTGGCCTTCCAAGTGGATGAACAAAATTCGGCTTTGGACGGATACCTGGTAAAGCGCGGCGCGGCGACGGGCGTGTTCGTGACCGCCTACAACCCGCATAGTGAAGTCCAGGCCGAAGAAAAGAACGCGGTGGCCCACGGCGCGCTGCTTGAGGCTGTGCGGCGTGCGGGCAAAGAATACGTGCTCGCGCGCGGCCGTGACGCGGACGATAGCGGTCCGACCGAGGCCGGTCTTTTTGTGTTCGATCTTCCGCGCGACGATGCGCTCGCGCTGGCCCGCCGCTTTGGGCAATATGCTGTCGTTGTTGTAGAACGGGGCAAGGCGCCCGCGCTTGTTTTTGCGGAGTGACGCGCGCGTAGAAGGCGCGGATCGCCGCCGGCCCTCGCGACGGCGCCCTCGCGATGATAAGTCCGACGCCTTTCATGACCCGTCATGGGTTTGACGGGGATATCACATTAGGAATGTGGGGCCGGTTCCGCCGGGATTCGATGAATCCCTCGCGCGGTGCGCGACTATTTGTGCGGGCAGGCGCCGAACTTTGCGGGGCACAATCTGGCGCCGGTGTCTGAACAAGGCGTGGTGCGCCCCTTCAGGAAGCCGATGAAGCCAGCCAGCGTCGCGACGAAGGTCGCATCGGTGCGCACCGCGGGGATGCGCTTGTAGTCCGGTACACCGGACTCCTTGGCCAGATCGCGCATGGTCTCGTCGAGTTCCACCAACGTCTCGACATGTTCCGAAACGAACGAGATCGGCGCGACGATCAGCGAAACGCCGTCCTTGCCCGCGCGCTGGATCTCCGCTTCGGTCGACGGGCCGATCCATTTCGCAGGGCCAACGCGGCTCTGATAGCAGATCGCCCAATCTAGATTCTCGATCTTCAGCCCTGCGACCACCGCCGCGGCGGTTTGTTCGACTTGCCACTGATAAGGATCGCCGCTGGCGATGGTCTTTTCCGGCAGACCGTGCGCCGTCAGCAGCAGGCGCGGCCTTTGTCCCGTGGCGGCCGCCTCCGCGTAAGCTTTGCCGATCATCGACACCATCGGCGCGATGAAGCCCGCGGCCGTGGGGAAGCAGCATATGACTTCAAAGGGCGTCGTCAGCCCTTGCGCGCGCGCTTCCTTGGCCAGCGCATCGACCGACGTACCGGTGGTCGTGGTGGAATATTGCGGATACATCGGTACGACCACGATGCGCGTCGGCGCATAGGCTTTCAATTGCGCCACAACCTCCGGCGCCATCGGGTGCCAGTAGCGCATGTAAACGAAAGCGCGCACGTCCTTGGCGTAATGCGCCGCGGCGTTTTCCAGGGCTTTGGCCTGCGCGGTCGTTTCCGGAAGCAGCACCGAACGTCCGCCGAGACGGGCGTAATAGCCCCGGGACTTCTTGGCGCGCAGGCCCGAGATGGTGCGCGCCAGCAGCCAGCGGAACGGCTGGACCCAAGGAATGATGTAACGGTCGTTGAAAAGGTTGAACAGGAACGGGCGCACGGCCTCGGGGCTATCCGGGCCCCCCAGGCTGAACACCACAATCGCTAGCCGCTCGTCCATCCGCGCTCACTCGCTCTAGGCCGTTACAACGTAAGGTGAAACGGCGGCCTCTTGTCCCACGTCTCGTCCGCCTTGTCTCCCGGTTTCAATAATCGATAAGCACCGTTATGGTGTCAAAAAAAACACTACTCTATCGGTCTGTGGGGGCCGAAAAGATGGCCGGACCTTTAAATGTCGCTGAGCACCTCTCGGCCGAAATGGCGTCGGAGGATCCCTGGCGGCTGGGCACCAATCTGTTCGAGGCGCGGCGTTACGCCATCATTCTCGACATGATGCGCGCGCATGCCGGCGTGGGCGCGCCCGCGTTCGAGCGCGGGCTCGAAATCGGCTGCGCGGCCGGTGTCTTCACTTCGCTGCTTGCCCCGCAATGCAAATCGCTGCACGTCGTCGACGTCATGCCCGCCGCCGTCGAGCGCGCGGCGGCGAAATTGAAGGACCATGGTAACATCCAGTGGGAGGTCAGCTCGGTCACCGACGACTTCGCCGCCGGAAAGACCTTCGATGTAATTGTCGTCGCCGAGGTGCTTTGTTATTTGCCCGATCACGAGACTCTCGCGCGAGCCGTCGATCGTATTGCCTCGAAGCTCGCGCCGGGCGGCTTGCTCGTTTTCGGGTCGGCGATCGATAGCGTCACCAAGCGCTGGGGTCTGCTCGGCGCCGGCGCCGAAACCACCATGCGCGAGTGGGAGCGGACGCTCCGCGAAACCAACCGCGCGTCCTGTCAGGGCTCCTACTGGGGCGAGGACACGCGCATCGTTAGCTATACGCGTGACGCGAACAGCGCGCTGCCCGGCGCAAGCTTCAAGACGCCGGAAGATGCCATCGTTCCGCATAAGTCGGTCAGCGAAATTCCCGCCACATCCGTGCTCGTGCTCGCGCCGCATCCCGACGACGAGGTGTTCGGTTGCGGCGGCGCTATTGCTCGCCATGTGGCGGCGAAAGTTCCGGTGCAGGTGATCGTCGCCACCGACGGTGCTTATAAGAAAGGTGAGATCGGCGCGACGGACATCGAACGCCAACGCGCGCGCACGCGCGAGGACGAAGCCCGCGCGGCCGCGCAGGTGCTCGGCTACGGCGAACCGTTGTTCTGGAATCTGCCCGACCGCGCGCTGGCTTATGGCGAGCCTTTGATTGCCAAGGTCCTCGCGGCCATGGACGGCATCGATCTTGTCTATGCGCCGGCCGTTTCCGAACAACATCCGGATCACCGCATCCTCGCCATGGCGGCGGTGGAGGCGGTGAAACGCAAGCCCGGCACGCGCCTTGCTTTCTATGAAATCGGCGCGCCCCAGCGTCCCAACCTGCTGCTCGACATTTCGCCGGTACAGGCCCTCAAGCAGAAGGCCATCGCTTGCTTCCGCTCACAGCTCGAAACCCAGCGCTACGACGAACAGATCGCGGCGCTCAACCGCTACCGCACCTATACGCTGCTCGGCAACGTCACGGCGGCCGAGGCGTTCTTCATCGTCAGCGCGGAAGAGCTGAACGCCGATCCCTTGAAATTCCACCGGCCCGAGACCGAGCGCTATCTCGCCGAAACCGCCTATGCCCAGCAGGAAATCCAGAAGATGCGCCGACTCCTGCACGACCGCGAGCAGGAGCTCGACGCCATGCGCCGGTCGACCTCATGGAAAGTCACCGCGCCTTTGCGTAAAATGATGCGGCTTTTCCGTCGTTAGTTGCGAGCCTGATGAAAACAGTTCACGTCTTCACCGTTGCCGCGGGCAACTACCTGCCCAAGGCGCGCGTCCTGCTCGCCTCGCTGCGCCGTCAGCACCCGACCTGGCGCCTGCATTTCGCTGTCTCCGACGCGTCGCCGCCCGCCGAAGCCTTGGCCGGCCTCGGTGCCGACGAAATCCATCAGCTCGACTCTCTCGGCATTCCCAACCTGCGCCGCTGGGCCTTCTCGCACACGCTCATCGAGCTCGCGACCGCCATCAAGCCGTTCGTCTTGAAGAAACTGCTGGCGCGCGAGGATTGCGAAGCGGCGATCTACCTCGATCCCGATATCGCGGTGATGTCGCCGATGATCGAGGTCGCGGAGACGCTTCAGACCGCCGACATCGTGCTCACGCCGCATATGACCTCGCCCGAGCAGACGGTCGCCGGCATCGTCGCCAACGAAATCTCCACCATGCAGCACGGCATCTACAACCTCGGCTTCATCGCCGTGGCCGCGCGCGACGAGGGGCAAAGGTTTGCGCAGTGGTGGTCCGACCGCACATATAGATACTGCCGCGAGGATATCCCGGACGGCATCTACACCGATCAGCGCTGGGTCGATTTCGCGCCGGCTTTTTTCGACCGCGTGAAAGTCCTGCGCTCCCCCGGCCTCAACGCGGCGCCGTGGAATCTGTCGACGCGTGAGATGGGCGGAAGCCTCGCGGGCGGATTTACGGTCGATGCGAAACCTCTGGTCTTCTTCCACTTCAGCCAGCTCGGGGTCATGCCGGACGCGCGCACCACCGGTGGGCAGGCGGCGGCCGCCGAACTCGTCGCGTGGTACCGCGCGGAGACCACGCCCACCGCCGCCGAGAAAGCCGTCTCGCCGCACTATGCGTTCGGCCGGTTCGACGATGGTTCACCCATCTTGATGGAACAGCGGCTTGTCTATCGCGCACGCCCCGATGTGCAGCGCGCCCATCCGGACCCCTTTGCGTCGGGTGACGGGACATATCTCGCCTGGTGGAAAGCACACGCACGCAACGAATACCCGAAGCTCTTCAACCCGGAGACGCGCGCGGCCGAGATGCAGCACCTGATGGCGTTCCTCGCTTACCGGCGCGACGTCGAGGATATCGTTGGCGACAATGAAACGCAGCCCGCGGCGCCGGGCGGCGGCGTTACATCGCGCGCGTTGAATTTCATCCGCAAGATCGCCGGCTAATTCAAAACCACGATCGCGACATTCAGGATGCCCGCGAAGCTGACCCAGAGAAGATAAGGGGCGAGCAGAAGTGCGGCGGGACGGTCATGGCGCGCGAACAGGATCATGTTCGCGCCGATCGTGATCCACAGCACGATCAGATCGACCATGGCGATGGCCGGTTGTCGAAAACCGAAAAACAGCACTGACCACAGGAGATTGAGAAGGAGCTGTCCGCCATAGGCTGCGAACGCTTTATGGTCGGAGAAGCCGGTCTTCCGCCACACCCGCCAACCTGAAATCGCGATCAGGACGTAAAGCGTGGTCCAGACCGGTCCGAATATCCAGTCCGGCGGATTGAAAGAGGGTTTGGCGAGGGTCTGATACCAGGTGCCGACGCTGTTGGCCGTCGCCAGCGCACCCAGCGCCGAGACGGCGAAACAAGCCGCTATGAAGCCGATCAGGGCGAGGATATTGCGCATGGCCATACAACGCCGCGGGGCTAGCTCGGTTGCGGCAGTTGGACTTGCTTATATTTATTGAAGTCGATTTTGATGGCGCGTTTGCGCCCCTGTGAAATAGCCGCCCGCAGTTTCTGCGGGGTTACGGGTTTCACCAGATAGCCCGATACGTCCAGGCGCGCCGCTGTGGCCACCGTGTCGTGGTCGCCCGAGGCGGTCACCAGCACGAAACAAGCGTCGGGGCGAAACGATTTTACCTGGCCGGTGCGCACCACCCACAACAGCTCCAGGCCCGTGCCCTCGGCCATGTTCTGGTCGCACAGGGTCACGTCGACCACGCGCTGGCCGCCCATGAGGATTTCAAACGCCTCGCGGCCGCTATGGGCGCGGCTCACGTTCGCCACGCCGATGGCGTTGAGCATGGCGTGTACCAAATCGAGGAAGGCGTTGTCGTCGTCGACCAGGAGAACGTGCAGGTTACTCAGGTCCTCGTTGTCGCCGACTTTACTCTGCGTCTGGTTCATGGTCCCGAATTCTCAAACCGGTGGCCAGCCGGCCATTTCAAGCAAATTCATCATAGGTGAGCCAATATTTCAATCTTCTAAACGGCGTAATGACGTTGTTTTTATTAATGATTATGCGCCCCTCGCGCTTCTGCTAAAGTTGAGGCCTTCACCCTGGATGCGCGATGCAGGACCTGCCCGAGACCCTTGGAACGTCCGAACACGCTGACCGGCTGCCGGCCAGCGCGCGCCTCATGCTGGTCTCCTTCGTTCTCCTCGCGCTCGTCATCGGCGCCGCGTTGTGGGGCGAGCGTCAGGCCAGCCTTTACGCCAAGGAGGCCTTCGAGACGCAAGAGCGTGAGCTTGAAACCGTGCGAATGTTGTCGCTTCTGCAGGACACGGAAATCGGCCAACGCGGGTATCTGCTCACGCAGGACGAGATGTTCCTGAAGCCTTACGCGGACGCGGTGACCGAGATCGCGCAATTGCGCGACAGCTTCAAGACCAGCGTCTTCGCCGACGAAGCCGCGCGTAGCCGCGCCGAGCGTTTGTACACGCTTATCACGGAACGGCTCGCGCTTCTTCGCGAGGCGCTCGATCTTCAGGAAAGCGGTCAACGCGAGGCGGCCATCGATTTTGTCAAAAGTGGGCGCGGCAAGGCGCGCATGGACGAGATCCGCGCCATCGTTGGCGAAATCAATACGGCGCGTGAAAAGCTGCTGATCGATCAGCAGGCGCGTCTCGACGGCACCATCATCTGGGTACGCATCGTCGAGGCTTTCGGCATGATCGTGCTCGGCTTCACGGCCATCGTCATCTTCCGTCAATCAAGGCTGACCCGCGACGCGCAACGCGACATCCGCGAAAGCCAGGCCGCCGCGATTGTTTCGGCCACGGCCGCGAACCGCGCCAAGTCCGCGTTCCTCGCCACCATGAGCCACGAATTGCGCACGCCCATGACCGCGATCATCGGCATGTGCGATCTCCTGCTTGCCGGACGCCAGAGCCCCGACGAGCGCCAGGTCACGCAACTCATTGCGCGCAATGCTCAAAGCCTGCTCGGCCTTCTCAACGATATTCTCGATCTGTCCAAGATCGAGGCCGGCCGCCTGACTTTCGAAAGCGTCGATTTCAAGCTGTCGACGGTGCTCGACGACGTACAAGCGCTGTTCGGGCCGGTGGCGAGCCAGAAGGGGCTTGTTCTCAAGATCGCGCCCAACCCCGGCCCAAAGGATATTTTCCGCGGCGACCCGAAGCGTCTGCAACAGGTCATGGTCAATCTGATTGGCAATGCGATCAAATTCACGCTGCGCGGCCAGGTTGTGGTGTCCACGCGTCAGTCGGTGGCCGAGGACGGACGCACCGTGCTCGATGTCAAGGTCGAGGACACGGGCGAAGGAGTCTCCGACGAGGCGATGACGCGCCTATTTCGCGAGTTCGAGCAGGAGGACGTCTCCACCTCGCGTCGCTACGGCGGCAGTGGATTGGGCCTTTCTATTTCCAAGCACATCGTCGAAACGCTCGGCGGTTCCATCGGTGCCACCAGCACCAAGGGTCGTGGATCGTGTTTCTTTTTTTCGCTGCCGCTGGCTGACGGTGATCCGGCGAAAGTTTTGGCGCGGCTGTCGGGGGGCGCCGAGGCCAGCCGCCGGCTCGACGGGCTTAAACTCGACATCCTCTTGGCTGAAGACACGCCTGCGACGCAGTTCCTTGTCACGCGCATGCTCACGCTCTGGGGCCATACTGTGACTCTCGCGCAAAACGGCGAGGAAGCCGTGAAGGTGGCGAACGAGCGCCAGTGGGACATCATCCTGATGGATATGCAGATGCCCGTCATGGACGGGCCGCAGGCTACGCGGCTCATTCGCGAGGGCAACGGTCCGTCGAAGGACGTGCCCATCATCGCGCTCACCGCCGATGCGGTGATCGAAAACCGCAAAATCTATCTCGACGCCGGCTGCAACGTCGTCGCCACCAAGCCCATCGACTGGGCGATTCTGGCCCATCACATTGCGATGCTGCTCGGTCACGGCGGCGAGGCGCCGCAGAAAACCGTGCCCGGGCTCACGGCCATTGCCCCGTGGCGCGAATTGCCGCTCCTCAACCGGGCGCTGCTCGGCGAGCTTTCCGGATCCCTGGGCGAGGAAACGCTGGTGATGCTCGCCACTTCGACCCTCGGCAATCTGCGCAGTTATCTCGCCGAGCTCAAACGGCTCCTGGCGGCGTGCGATCTCACGCAGGCCATGCGGCTCGCGCATCAAATAAAGGGCGCGGCGGGGCAGGTCGGCGCCGAGCGTGCGACCGGACTCGCGCGTGCCATCGAAAATCAAAGTAAATTGGGGATGGCGGACATGTCCGGCGCCGACGCGCTGGAACTTTGTCTGAACGAAACCGCCGGTGCTTTCGATGAATTCTTCGCGGATGTGAGAGTGTCATGAGTGCGCGCGGAACGGTTGTCTACGGCATCAAAAATTGCGACACCATGAAGAAAGCGCGCGCTTGGCTCGACGCTCACGGCGTCGTGTACGCGTTCCACGACTACAAAACCGACGGCATCGATAAAGCGACGCTTGCGGGTTGGGCGAAGGACGTCGGCTGGGAGACGCTGTTGAACCGCGCGGGCACGACGTTTCGCAAACTCGATGACACGGACAAAGTGGATCTGACCGAGGCCAAGGCCCTCAAGCTCATGCGCGACCAACATTCCATGATCAAGCGCCCGGTCGTCGACAACGGCGGAAAATTGCTCGTCGGCTTCAAGCCCGCGGACTTCGCGAAAGCCTTCGCCAAATAACTTTGTCGCCGCCCCGCGTTGACAAGGGAGATCGGCTCCTCTCTATTCCCTGTCTCTCTCGCGATAAAAAAGCACCCCAAAAGGCGGTCCGATGTCCGACACCATGCAAAGCTGGGATCCGCGCGGTGCCGTGGTGAGTTCGCACTTGGATATCGCGAGCGCGCTTCTGCCCCTGAAAGACTCCGAGATTCTCAGCCTTGCCGTCGGCGCGGGCGATATCGCACCGGCCATCGCGGCGGCCGTGAAATCCGCGACCGTGACCGTGCTTGAGACCCAAGGCGCCACGGACGATCCGCCGCCTCTGTCGAACCTCACCTATAAGTCAGGTGGCGCGGACCGTATTCCGGCGGAAGACGACAGCTTCGATATCGTCATCGTGAACGGGTTTCTCTCCCGTATCCCCGAGGACCGCCGTTCGCCGGTCTTGCGCGAAATGCGCCGCGTGCTGCGCCCTGGCGGTCTGGCCTACATCGCCGAGCCCGCGCCCGGCGGCGCGTTCAACGAGATCACGCGTGTCTTCAAGGATGAGAAGCAGGATCGCCTTGCGGCGTTTGATCTTATCCGCGGCACCGTCTCGTCGGGTGCGATGGCGCTGGTCGCACAGAAATTCTTTCAGATGCCGGTCGTGATTGCGGATTTCGCGGCGGTCGAACGCGGCTATCTCCCGCCGGACGCGCGTTTGTCCGGCGCCCAGAAGGCGGACGCGCAAAAGAAGTTCGAGCGGCATATGGGGCCGAAGGGGGCCGCCTTCCAGATCCCGACACGCGTCGACCTCTTGCGCAAATCGGACTAATATCGCGCCATGACAAGCGATGTTCTCGGTCGCCTGCGCGGCATCGCCACACGGCCCGCTAAACGTGCCGCCATGGTCACCAAGACGGCGGCTGAGATTCTGGCGCGCGCGGGCGTCTCCGGCGATTTTGCGCGCAAGCGCGGCAAGCGTCAGGTCACGGTACTGAGCGAAGAGGCGTGGCGAGCGGCCTGCGATGCGTTGGGCGCGGCCCTGCCGTGGACGACGCGCCGGGCGAATCTCCTTGTCGCGGGAATCCCACTTCAGCCGCTCGCCGGTTCGCGGATCGTCATCGGCGAAGTCATTTTGGAAGTCACCGGCGAAACCGACCCCTGCAAGCGGATGGATGAACAGCACCAGGGTCTGCGCACGGCCCTGACGCCACATGGACATGGCGGCGTAACCTGCCGGGTCATCGCGGCGGGAAAGATCGCGGTCGGCGATGGAGTGAGATGGTGCCCGGCAATGGATGACTTATTCGCCGGCGCAAACGAACAGCGCGTGGCGATCTGACGCCGCCACGCGCGAGTCCCTAGAGCATGTTAGGCCGAAGTGGGCATCGGTTCGGCCGTTCAACAGGCGACGAAACAGACTCTAGAACAGCCCCGCAAATACAGTCGCGATCACGGCGCTGGTGAAAAAGCCTGACACGACGAAGGTGTAGGCATTGTCGAGAAGCGCGGTTCGTTCAGTCATGACGCACCATCCTTTCGTGAACCCTATTTCGGGTGCGAAAGGGCGCTTTGCCACGTATGCGGGCGCAGAGCAGTCATGCGGCGCCCGCATGACATAAACCGTTACAATCGCTGATGAATTCAGCCTGAAACTAACTTGATCGGCCGGTCGAAAATCGCGAGGGCATCCGCGAGATCGCCGCTTTGTTTCAGCTTCACCGCGCCGCGGCTCATCACCACAAAGCGCCGGTCCGCGCTCTTGGCTTTGGCGAGTTTGGACACGGTGAACAGCGGTTGCTCGTTGCTCGACGCGAACACCATGAAGCTCGCCGCCTCGGGACCGTGATGGATGGCGTAGTCGCGCCACTCCCCACGACTGACGCGGCTCGCGTAAAGCCCGAGAAGGCGGTTGAGTTCAGCTCGCGTGAAATGAAGGTACGGTGCGCGGCGCCGGAAGTCTTTGAGGCGGACTACCGCGGACATGAGGGCCGTTAAACCGGAACACCATGACGCATAACCGTCATTTTTCCAGACACGGGCATTTTGATCAAGGAAAACCGGTTGAAATAATCGCGATCTGCGGGCCGCGTTATTTTCCCGACGAACCCAATTCCTGGTTCTTACTGATCTCGTCCGGTCGATCGAAGCAGTTCGAATCGCCGAGCGTGTCGTAGCAGTAACGGCTGACGTTCTCGGGCTCGGGCGGGCGGGTCTTGCACGTCACGTCGGCGCCGCGGCCGCCGTGGTTCGAGCACACATAACCAAAGGCCTGCTGCCACACCGGATCGGGATCGCCGCCGCATCCGCCCAGCACGAGGCAGAGCGCGCCCGCCGTCGCGAAAACCGAAATGCGCATGAAAGGGCCCTTTTTTCCGACTTTAAGCCATCTTTCATATATCCCCAGGGCGTTAACAAAGGCTTGAAAACGCCGTCCCGGGCGGGCGGTCCACGCGGGCGCGCCTGCCCCAAAAAAGCCTGTCTTTTCAGTCAGGTTTCGCCCTCATCCCTTTGAATTGCCTAACCTCCTCCGGTTCTTTATGTTTCCGGCGCATTTCGGGGCCGTCTCCGGTCCCGTGTAGATAGAGATAAGGAGTTCCATTGAGCGACAAGGACGCCAAGGCGGCGCCGGAGCAAAAGAAGGGCGGAACCGCCCTCAGCAAGGCTCCTATCCAGAAGGACGTCGAACTCGACGGTCTCATGTCCGAGATCGAGTCCGATCTTCGCGAAGATGAACTCAAGCGTCTTTGGCGTCAGCACGGCTCGACGTTCGTCGTCGTCGCCGTGTTGTTCCTTGTCGCGGTCGCCGGCTACGAGGGCTGGAAAGCCTACGCCGGCCGCGCGCACGCGAACATCTCCATGGTCTACGACGCGGGCATGAACGACGCCGCCGCAGGCAAGGTGGACGACGCCAAGGCGAAGTTCGCTGAAGTCGCGAAGTCGGAAGATCAGCCGTACGCCGCGCTCGCGCGCCTGACCGAAGCGGGCCTTCGCCTGCAAAACAACGACACGAAGGGCGCGGTCGATCTCTATGCCGCGCTCGCCGCCGACGAAAAAGCCGACACCCTGTTCCGCGACGTCGCCACGATCCTGAAGGCGCTACACAGCGTCGACAGCGAAGACCCGAAGAAGCTTGAAGCTGAAATCGCGCCGTTGACGAAGGACAGCACGTTCAAGGCCTCGGCCATCGAACTCACCGCGTTGCTCGCGGCCAAGCAGGGCGACACCGTCCGTGCCGCCACGCTCGCGCAAAGTCTGGTCGACGACGCCGCCACGCCGCAGGCGATGCGCGGACGCGCCCAGGAATATGCCGCGCTCTACAAAGCCGGTGTTGTTCCTGCGACTTTGCCGCCGCCGCCGATCGACGCCGGCAAGGCGCCGTCCGTGACCGATCTCGTCGCGCCCGCCGCCGAAACCGAACCCACGCCGGCGCGTCCCGCCGCGAAACCCTAGTCTTATTCCCAAATCATGATGCGTTTTGCCCGCGTTTTTTCGCTCGTTCTCGTGACAGCTGCTTTGGCGGGCTGTTCGTCCATCGGCGACATGTTCAGCAAGGATAGCAACGAGGTGTTGCCGGGCACGCGCATCTCGGTGCTCGCGCTGGAACGTGAACTGCGCCCGTCCATTGAAACCACGGACACGCGCATCGTTTTGCCCACCCCGCAGGACACAACGCTGTGGCCGGGCGCGGGCGGTTTCTCTCACCACGCCATGCATCACATGGTGATCAGCGACGTGCCGCGCCGCTCCTGGACCGTCGGCATCGGCGAAGGCTCCGGCCTGCGCAACCATATGTTCGCCGAGCCGATCGTCGCCAACGGCCACATCTACACCATGGACGCCGACGGCCGCGTTACGTCTTTCGACGTCAAGACCGGGAAGCGCGAGTGGCGCGCCGACACGGCGCCGCGGATGGAACGCGACAACAAGTTCCTGGGCGGTGCGATTGCGATCGAAGGCGACCGCATCTTCGCGACCTCGGGTGCTGCCGAAGTGCTGGCCATGAGCGCCGCCGACGGCAAGATCATCTGGCGTGCGACCACCGAAACGCCGGTGCGCGCCGCGCCGGCCGTCAACGGCGGCCGCGTGTTCGTCACGACCATCGAAAACCAAGTCATCGCCTTCGCCGCCAACGACGGCGCGCAACTTTGGACCTACGCCGGCGCCTCGACGCCGACCATCCTGCTCGGCGGCTCCGCCCCGGCCGTGGATGGCGGCGTGGTCGTCGCGGCGCTCTCCACCGGTGAACTCGCGGCGTTGCGCGTCGACAACGGCTCGCTGCTCTGGAGCGAAACGGTCGTGGCCATCCGCCGCACCGAAGCCGCCGCCAGCCTGCCGGATATCGCCGCGCGTCCGGTCATCGATCGTGGCCGTGTGTATGCGGTGGGTCAATCGGGCCTGATCGTCGCCATCGACTTGCGTACAGGCAATCGTCTCTGGGAAGCGCCCGTCGCGGGCATCTATCAGCCGTGGATCGCCGGCGACTTCCTCTACACCGTCACCATCGACGCCGAAGCGGTCTGCATCGACGCGCGTTCGGGCCGCATCTTGTGGGTGACGCAGCTGCGCGCCTGGGAAGATGAGAACGACCGTGAAGACCGCGTGATCTGGGCCGGTCCCGTGCTCGCCAGCGATCGGCTTATCCTGGTCAATTCTTTGAGCGAAGCGATCTCGATCTCGCCCTACTCGGGCGAGGTGATGGGCACGATGGACCTGCCGGCCTCGGCCACCATGGCGCCGGTGTTCGCAAACGCCACCATGTTCCTGCTCGACGATGACGGCGACCTGACCGCCTATCGGTAGCAGGCGCAGAGGAAGCGAAATTTATCTCCGATATAATTTCGCTCAGAGAATTCGCCCCCGGGACCAAGTCCCGAGGGCGAAATTTTATCGGAGATAAATTTCGCGCTCAGACACGCTGGATATTTTGAATGCCTCGTAAAACCCATCGCAAGCAAGCTGGCGGCTCTCCGCGCAAGGAGCTGGCCCGCACGCGCGAGAAGCGGGGCGACGAAAAGCCGATGTTCACGGCCGCCATCGTCGGGCGCCCCAATGTCGGCAAGTCCACGCTGTTCAATCGTCTCATCGGCCGCCGCGAAGCCATCGTGCATGACCGCCCCGGCGTCACGCGCGACCGCCGCCAGGGCCTCGGCACGCTCGGTGGTCTCACTTTCACCGTTTTCGACACGGCCGGTTTTGAAGACGCCGACGCCGAGACCCTTGAAGGGCGTATGCGCCGCCAGACCGAAAAGGCCATCGCCGAAGCCGACGTCGCTCTCTTCCTCGTCGACGCCAAGGCCGGCATCACGCCGCTCGACGAACATTTCGCCGATCTTTTGCGCAAGAGCCGCACGCCGATCCTGCTCGTCGCGAACAAGACCGAGGGCAAAGGCAGCGAAAGCGCGCTCTACGACGCCTTCCGCCTGGGCCTTGGTGAAGCGATCGCCATCGCCGCCGAGCACGGGCAGGGCCTCGACGCGCTCTATGCCGCGATGGCGCCGTTCGCGCCGCCCGAGGATCTTGAGGCGCTCGAGGACGATGAAGAACCCGCGCCGCTGGCTGAGGGTGAAGCGCCGCCGCCCGCGCCGGTGCGTCCGCTACAGCTCGCGATCATCGGCCGTCCCAACACGGGCAAGTCGACCCTCATCAATCGTCTGGTCGGCGAAGACCGCGTGCTGACGGGTCCCGAGCCGGGCGTCACCCGCGACGCCATTCCCGTCGACTGGACCTACACCGCGCCCGACGGCGCCACGCGCGAGATCCGTCTTGTGGATACGGCCGGCGTGCGCAAGCGCACCAAGATCACCGATGCGGTCGAGAAGCTCTCGGTGGGTGAAACGTTCGAAGCGATCCGCCTCGCCGAAGTTGTCGTCTTGGTGGTCGATTCCGAAAGCCCGCTCGACAATCAGGAACTCACCCTCGCGCGTCATGTCGCCGAGGAAGGCCGCGCGCTCGTCATCGCGGTGAACAAGTGGGACCTCATCAAGGAAAAGCGCTCGGTCCTGTCGAAGGTCGAGGACACGCTTGAATCTTCGCTCGCCCAGATCCGCGGCATCCCCGTCGTCACGTTGTCCGGCAAAACAGGTCAGCGCGTCGACACGCTGATGGAAGCTGTGTTCGCGGTGCATGCGACCTGGAACAAACATATCCCGACCAACCCGCTCAATCGCTGGCTGGCCTCCGCCACCCGGGCTCATCCGCCGCCGCTGTCGATCCACAAGCAGCGCATCAAGCTCCGTTACATGACCCAGGCGAAGACGCGTCCGCCCACCTTCGTCATCTTCTCGACCCGTGCCGGCGACTTGCCGGACGCGTACATGCGCTATCTCACGAACGGCCTGCGCGACACCTTCGACCTGGATGGCGTGCCGATCCGCATCCATCTGCGTAAGCCCAAGAATCCGTTCGAGGACGAGAAGGGCTAACCGCTCTGTGCCAAGCTGTGCCATCATCCTCCCCTGACTTGAGGGGAGGTCATGTCATGACAGCGCTGCGTTTTGCTTTGGCTGCCACCGCCACGCTTCTCGTGTCCGCGCCCGTCATGGCCGCCGACGCGTCCATCCTGGATCCGAAGGCGCTGAAATTTGTCCTGCCCAAGGACATCAAATGGGCGCCGGGCTCGCCGGGCGCCGAAGTCGCGGTCTTGCAGGGCGATCCGCAGAAACCGGGCGAACTCTATGTGCTCTTGAACAAGTGGAAAGCCGGCAACAACTTCAGCCGGCCGCACTTCCACGAAAACGACCGCTATATCTACGTGCTCTCGGGCACCTGGTGGGTCGGCACCGGTGATGTCTTCGATCCCGAGAACGCGACCGTGCCCATGCCCGCCGGCAGCTACGTGGTCCACCATGCCAAGCAAGTGCATTGGGACGGCGCCAAGAACGAGGACACCATCATCGCCATCGTCGGCGTCGGTCCCGCGGCCTCAAAGCCGTCACCGACGGCGAAGGGAGTCCCGGAAAAGAAATAAGGCCGCGGCGTACGGTGCGGGGCCTAAATCGCGTTCAGCGGGACTTTCACGTAAGCCACGCCGTTGTCCTCCGCCGGCGGTAGCGCGCCCGCCCGGATGTTGAGCTGGATGGCGGGGATCAGCAGCGCGGGCATGTTGAGGGTCTTATCGCGTGCCGTGCGCATGGCGACGAATTCATCTTCGCTCACGCCATCACGCACATGCAGGTTCGCGCGGCGTTGTTGAGCGACCGTGGTCTCCCAGGCGAATTTATCGCGGCCCGGCGCTTTGTAGTCGTGGCAGCAGAAGATGCGGGTGCTCTCCGGCAACGCGAGGATCTTGCGCACGGATTTATAGAGCGCCGCGGCGTTGCCGCCTGGGAAGTCGACACGGGCGCTGCCATAGTCGGGCATGAACATCGTATCGCCGATGAAAGCCGCATCGCCGACCAGGTAGGTGACGCAGGCGGGTGTGTGCCCAGGCGTGTGCATCACGCGAATCTTCATCTTCCCAAGGGCGATTTCCTCGCCGTCGGCGAACAGCCGGTCGAACTGCCGCCCGTCGGTCGCGAGGTCCTTCATGTTGAACAGCGAGCCAAAGGTTTTTTGGACCTCGACGATTCTGGCGCCGATACCGATCTTCGCACCCGTCTCCTGGCGCAGGACATGCCCGGCGGAAACGTGATCGGCGTGCGCGTGGGTTTCCAGGAGCCAGTGCGGCGTCAAGCCTTCGGCGCGGACAAAGGCGAGCAAGGACTCGGCCGATCTGCGCGAGGTGCGTCCGGATACAGCGTCATAATCAAGCACCGGGTCGATAATGGCGCAGGCGTTGGTCGCAGGGTCTGAAACGACGTAGCTGACGGAATTGGTCGTGGTGTCGAAAAA
Organism: Pseudomonadota bacterium; assembly: GCA_020160875.1. GTDB lineage: Bacteria > Pseudomonadota > Alphaproteobacteria > Rhodospirillales > Rhodospirillaceae > SHVO01. The sequence continues at coordinate 13,757 of JAIUPE010000017.1, read as the reverse complement.
CGACTGGACGTGCGGATGGGTCATAGGCGGGACAATGCTGGAACGCCCAGACGCCTGTCAAAGGCTTCCGGAAATCGACCGCTCAACCCAGTACATAAATTGCAATATAGGCGAAGAAGAACCCGACGGCGTAGACGAGGCCTGCGGCTCCCAAAATCCAGCCGCTGAGCCGGCGCAGGCGGCGGCAGGCATCGGCCTCATGGGGATCGATGGGGCAGGGGGCGTTACGGGTCGCGTATCTCATGACTGCAGCCGTGAGAAGCAGAACACCCGCGCCCGCGAACATATAGTCTTTGTAGATCGAGATCGCCACGACCTGCGGCACGGCGGTCACCAGGCCCGCCACCACGGCGCCCGCGCCGAGCGCGACCAGCATCGCCGGCAGCGCGCAGCAGATCAGCGTTCCGAAGGATGTGAACAGCGCGATCCAGACCAGCGCCGATGTCGGACGCTCACTGTTCTGCAAGGAAGGCTACCGGCCGCTTGCGCGGGTGATCTCGGTCACCGCGTAACCGGCATTCACGATGGTCTTCGTGACGGTGGCGTCGTCCAGGGTCGCGCCGGCCTTGGTGTCGACGGTCACTTTGCCCGTCTCCAGATCCACCTTCACCTTGTCCACCGCCGGGTTCTTTTGGAAACTCTTCTCGATCCCCGTCACGCAGATCGCGCACACCATGCCGTTCACGGAAGCGGTGATGGTCTCCGCATTTACGGCGCCTGCGGCCAGAAGAACGCTGATGAAGGCGATGACACGCATGGGTCTCATCCTAAAACTGTTTCACCCAGTTGAACATTAATTTACCCCGGTGACTCACACCGCCTTCGATCAGGAAGGCCCGGTACATCACGCGGATCAGCGGCGTGATTTCCATCTTCGGTTCGCGCGCGCCCACATGCAGACCAAGGTGTTTCTCATCGCGGTAGTCGACCTGCACCATCGCCCAGGGGCTTACCTTCGTGTAGTCGACGGGACTGAACGCGACCCCCGCCCGCGCGCGCTGCCACAATGAACGTTCCACCTTCGGTGCATACATCGCCCGCACTTCGTAGGAGACGAACAGCCGACGGGTCTCAAAGTCGGCGAGAAGGCCGGTCCATGTGGCCGGCCTCATATCGCCGTTCCGGTCGATGGTCGTGCCGCCGCCCACATTGGCGAAGATGTTCCCCTGGCTGCGCGGTGCGTTCCACCGGTTGATCAGAAAGTTCATCTGCGGCCCGAGCATCGTGAAGTTATCGCCGCGGATATGATACTGCGCATGGAACGCGACGGCCATACGCGGGGTCACGGTGTAATCGAGCCCCACCGTATGGCCGCCGGCATCGTTCTCCTGCATCAGCATCAGTCCGCCCACATAGCTCACCGGTTTCGCAAAGGCGCTTCCCGGGTGATGGAGAAGCCCCGCGGCGAACACAAAGAAAGCGATGCGGATCGCGGACCACGTTTTCTTCAAATGCTACATCTTTCGTGCACTACATCTTCAAGGTCAGGCGCGCTTCCAGGGCGTGCAGTTTGGTTCGGCCGGAGATGGTGCCGTTGTAGCCAGCGGAAATGAACATGTTATCGCTGACCTTGGCGCCGAGGTTCGCGCCCACGCGCACACCGTTGATGCCGGGCGAGCGGACGAGGGTGTTGAAGGTCGCCGCCGAACCGACGAAGCGGCTCTCGATGGTGTCCTTGCCGTCCTCGAGCAGATAGCGGTATCCGGCCAGCAGGCGGATATGCGTGTCGCCGCCCGCACCCATCGGCACTTCGAATGCCGCGCCCAGTTCGGCGGCCGCGCTCTTTTCCTTATGTTCGCCGACCATCAGCGAGACGCTGTTCGCGCCGGTTTCGGTGTAGGCGTCCATCTTGGCGACCTGATAGTCGATGAGGCCGTACGGCGCGATGGTGGAATCGCCGTCCAGCTTCAGCGGTACCGAGAGTTTCACGCCCGCCGACAGGACCTTGCCGTCCTGCGCGCCGGTCGCCGTGCGGGCAAGGCTCGTGATGGCGCGGGTCGAGTCCGCGTCCACCCAGCCGTATCCCACGGCCGCGGCAAACACGACGCTTTCATTGCCGCCGGAGACGTGCGCCTGCACCGCCGTGGTCTTCACGTTGGTTTCGCCGAGGGCGTTGCGGAATTCGTCTTTGCCATCCGCATAGCCCACCGACAGGCCCACGTTGGCGCCGCTGCCCATGCCGTAGTCGAAGCCCGCGATCACATAGGGACGCGAGATTTTCGCGCCGGCCGTCGCGCTGTCGGTTTCGCGGGTGCCGAATACCATGCCGCCGCCGACGAAGCCGCCGAAGCCCTCGGTGTCTTTTCCCGCCACGTCTTCGGCATGTTCGAAGAGCGAATCCTGGAACCCCTGCATCGACTCCACGGCTTGACGGCCTGCCGCGTACAGCGTGCGGCCGGACAGGTCGTCGAGGCTCTGCGTGCGGGCAGCTGTCGTTACGGTCGAGGCGAAGCGGCCCATCAACACCTGGTCGAGGTCTGTGTTGCGGCCCGCTGATACATCGAGAGCATTGGCCACCAGCATCTGCGTATCCGTCGTCGCTGCCGGCGCGAACGCCGCGCGCACGATTTGTCCGCGAATTTCGCCCGCCGGATTGAGCTGGGTGTGGAACTGCATGTACAGCCCGGCGTTGTTGAGGTTCGCCAGCTCGGCCTGCGGGATCGCCCACACCAAGGGACCGACGGGGCTCACGGGCGGAACCGGGGTGAAGCCGAAGATCACCGGACCGTTGACGCCCGCCGGCGCGCGATGGATGTGGCCGAGCGTGAGCGGACTCGTGCCGCGCGTGGCGATGTCGTGCGTGGCATAGACGGTCGCGTTGGCCTGCGCATCGTCGAGGATCAGGAAGCCGGTACCACGGGCCTGGGACGGGTTTGGCGCGCCTTCATACTGCATGTTGCTGATGTAGAGCGTTCCAGCGTGCGCGCTGGTCGCCGCCATTACGGCGAGCGCCGTGCTCAAAAGCAGTCTCGACTTTCTCATGGGTTCCTCCCCCCCTTTGGGATGTGTGAGTCGAAGCAACAGAACAAACAAGATTGAAGCGGTCCGTCGCGCCTAGGCGTGCGGCATGCCCGGCACGGGAGTGGTCGGCGTCGTCGGCGTGCCGGGGCCCACCGGCGCGGCCATCGTGGACATGCACCCGGCGCTGAAGTCATCGAAGGTGTTTCCGCCCGCGAGGCCTTCGCTATAAGACAGCGCGACGCCGGCCGGCGCCGCCTCGGCCATGGCCATCAGCGATGTGACGGTCGGGGGGATCGGCGGTGACGTTTCGCGCGCGATGGTCTCCATGGTCGCAGCGGCCGCGCCGTAGGAGGGGATGGCAGGGCTTTGCCAGACGTACGGTGTATTCGCGCTGTCGTGAAACGTCACTTTCAGCGCGCGTGTTTCAGCGGTCGCGTTGGAGACGCGCACAATGCCTGTCAAGCCGCCCCGCGCGGGTCCGATGACGAAAGGCAACGACAAGGGGTCGGCCATCAACACCATGCCGCAGGTCGATATATGGCTCCATGTGCCGCTGGATGGCGTCCAGGTTGCGTGCTGAACGTGACCGGCGAAGCCCGAGATTGCCAGCACCAGCACCGGCGGCAGGTGCGCCATGTCGGGTTTAGGATCGGCGCCCGTGAGCATCTGTTGCGCCCATGTTTCCATCGTACCGCCCGCGGGCAACACCGGTGATGTCCATGTGCCGATCGCGATCCCGGTCGCGGCGTCGTGCATACGCACGCTGACCTGGGCCGGCGCACCGTCGTTGTTGGACAGGCGCAGATAGGACTGCACGGAAACGCCGGTGTTGAAGCCCGGAATGACGAGGTCATTGCCGGCTAGGGCTGGCGCGCCGATAAGCAGCGCGGTAAATCCGACACATGCTGATTTGAACCGGGACAAGGTGGCTCCCTAACGCCTTGCGGTTCCAAGAATTTGTTACATTGGATAAAAGAAGCCAGCGCTTAATTTTTGAAGGGCCAGGGAATAACTCGCCCGCCGGTGACGTCTGCGGCCGCCCGTGCGGAAAATTGGCGCTTATCAATATACCGGAGAGAACGAATGACCTGGGCTTACGCGGCGCCGATCGGCCTTCTGCTGATCTCGAACGTCTTTATGACTTTCGCATGGTACGGGCAGCTCAAATTCCCGGGCACGTCGCTGTGGCTGGTGATCCCCATAAGCTGGGGGATCGCTTTTTTCGAATACTGCCTTGCGGTGCCCGCCAACCGCATCGGCTACACCGTCTACACCGCCGCGCAGTTGAAGACGATGCAGGAGGTGATCACGCTTGCGGTCTTCGCGGTGTTCTCGGTCACCTATCTCGGCGAAAGTTTCAAATGGAATCACCTCGCCGCGTTCGGCTGTCTCGTGCTCGCCGCCTACTTCTCATTTAACAAGTGGGATTAGCGCGCTTCTTGCGCGCATCGGTGTTTTCCTACCGTCGGCGTCGGGCGGCGCCGGACATGAGAGCCGGCCGCACGAGCAACAGACGATGCCCGGAACGGTGCGTGGCTCAAGTCCTCTTGGAGGAAACCGGTCCCATCATGCTAAAGTTGTTCAGGTCTTTCCGTCAGGAGCGCTTCGCGATGCCGCACGGTGATCACCATCATCACGACCATGACCACGATGACCACAGCCACGAGCATGTGGATTGGAAGCACAACGGCGTGAAGGTGATCCCCGGCGATCAGCTCGATGCCAACACCGCCCAGACGCCCGGCATGAACCGCCAGGCCGCTATCAATCTCGCCCGCGTCGGGGCTCAAAAAATATGGGCCGGTACCGTGCATATCCACGCCGGGGCCAAGACCGGGGCTCACCATCATGGCCATCTCGAAAGCGTGATCTATGTGGTGAAGGGCCGCGCCCGCATGCGCTGGGGCAATAAGCTCGAGTTCACCGCCGAAGCCGGGCCGGGCGACTTCATCTTCGTGCCGCCCTTCGTGCCTCACCAGGAGATCAACGCTTCTCGCGACGAAACCCTGGAATGCGTGCTGGTGCGCAGCGACAACGAAGCTGTCGCCATCAACCTCGAGATCGAGCCGGTGGAAAAGCCAGAGGCGGTGCTCTGGGTCGATCCCGTGCACCGCGATCCCGCGGAACAAAAATAAGCTGATCCCGCGGAACAAAAATAAGCTGATCCCGCGGAAAAGAAATAAGCCGATCCCGCGGAACAGAAGTGATCTAACCCCGGCGGCGAACGCGCAGTCGATCTCCGGCGAGAACGGCGCGGCAACGGCAATGAGGGGACGACCCATTGTGGGCCCCTGTCCGCTTTGTGCGCCGCACATAGATTGAAGGGCGGGAAGGCGAACCGTCAATTAAGATTTGCTGCAATGCGATGTAGTTTGGAGGGACTCGCGGACAGCGCAGAGTGAGGATCGGGGATTCTCACTCTGGGGGACATGATGACCATCCGACCGCTGCTCCACGCCGCCGCCGTTTTCGCGTTCGCATCCCATGCCCATGCCGAAACGCATACCTTCACGCCGAAGACCTATTACACCACCTACTCCTTCGCCCATCCGCCGGCGCTGCGTATCAAGTCCGGTGATCGCGTCATCACCAAAACCATCGACGCCGGTGGCGTCGACTTCGAGGGCAAAACCGTTTCCACCGGCGGGAATCCCGAGACGGGTCCCTTCTTCATCGAAGGCGCCGAGCCCGGCGATTCCATTGTTGTCACCATTGAGAAGGTCGAGATCAACCGCGCGACCGCCTGGTCGGGCAGCCTGCTCGCGCCTTATGCCGCGCATCCACAAGGCATTGCCGCGCGGAAAGACAGCGAGGCCAAGCGCGTCACTTGGAATCTCGACAAGGCCAGAAACGTTGCCACGCTCGCGGACGCAGGCATCTTTCCCGAAGGTTTCTCGCTGCCGCTGCGCCCCATGCTCGGCTGTATCGGTGTCGCGCCTGCGCGCAAGGAAGCGATCGCGGCCAATACGCCCGGCAACTTCGGCGGCAACATGGACTACGCCTATCTCGGCGCGGGCGCGAAAGTCACGCTCCCGGTGTTCGAACCCGGCGCGCTCCTGTTCCTCGGCGATGGTCACGCGCGCCAGGGGGAGGGCGAGGTGGTCGGGTCGGGTCTGGAGACTTCGATGGACGTTGTCTTCACGGTCGAACTCGTGAAAAAGAAAACCGTCGCCTGGCCGCGCCTCGAGAACGCGACCCACATCACCGTGCTCGGCAGCTCGCGCAATACCCTGGAAGCGATGCAGCTTGCCACCATGGAGCTGCAGCAGGTCCTGATGCAGGACTACGGTTTCACCGAACGCGGCGCCCAGCTGCTCATGGGGCAGGCGGCCGAGTACGAGATCGCGAATGTCGTTGATCCGGCGTTCACTGTGGTCGCGAAGATGCGCAAGGAGCTTCTGCCGAAACGCTGACCGCCCCCCATCTTTCCGTCATCAGCGTGTGCCGCCCGTGCGATCGCCGATCTCTCCGCGCGGCGCGATCAAAGCGCGCGCCGCGCGCACGAAGGCTGAACGGCTAAGGCCGGCCTCTTCCCCGTCTCAATCAAAGCTTCTCCCTTTGATGGGGACGGGGTGAGGTGACCATTCGCTACGGCATATTCGGCGGTGGCACGCGTCGCTTCGTCGCTTGTTCGAACGCATAGGCCAGCTCGATCAGGCGCGGCTCCGTACACGCCAGCCCTTGGAACATGATTCCCATCGGCATGGGCTTGGCTTCGAAGCCATCCGGCAGCGGGGGGCCGGGGTTGTTCACCATCGCGAAGGGCACGGTGATCGCAGGATATCCGACCCGATCTCCGATGCTCGCGCCGCGCGACCCCATATAGATGATCGCGTCGAGTTTGTTGTTCTTGATCGCCGCGTCGATCCCGTTGGTGCCGCCGATGTCCAGCGCGCGCTTCTGGTCCATCTCGTACTTCGCCTTGGCCTTCTCGAGGTCCGTGTCGCGCGCGTCGTTTAGCGCATCGGTGCCATATTTCATCGTGCCGAGGTTCTTGTTGGCCTCCTGCCAGGCGATGAACTCGCCGATGTTCTTCCACGGCGCCTTGCCGTTTTGCGCCGCCAGCCAGATGTCGAAGTCGCGGTGCATGCCGTAATTCATGATCGACATGCATTGCGGCGTTTCCTCGCGGTCGCATTCGCCCGCCAGCATCACGTTGCGCATCGGGTCCTTCTCGCTCGCGCTCGGGATGTCGGCGGGATCGACGATTTCCGCGCCCGCCGCCTTCAACACCTCGATCGCTTCGTCGAAGGCTTTGCGCTGATCCGCCGGCATGCCGCCGCGCGGTTCCTTCTCGCCCGGCGGCGTCACTTCGACGCCGTAACCCAAACGCGGCACACCAATACGCGCGCCCTTCAGCCCATCCGCCTTCAAGTGCGGCGTGTAGTCGTTGCCCGCCGGCGGCGCGCATTTGCTGGTGGCCGGATCGTTCGGGTCCGGCTGCTTGCCTTCCAGAACGCCCAGCATGACGGCGACGTCGGACACGCTCTTGGCCATGGGGCCGGCGGTGTCTTGGTCCATCGTGATCGGGATGATGCCCCAACGGCTGACACGGCCGATGGTGGGTTTGATCGCCGCCAGCATGTTCTGGTTCGAGGGGCCAAGGATCGAGCCGCCCGTTTCCGTGCCCACGTTTCCGGCCCAAAAGTTGGCGGTGGTGCCGGTGCCCGAGCTCGAGCCGCCGGTGTTCATTACGCCGCGTCCGTCGTTCTGCCCCTCGCGCGGATCGCGCCGCGGATCATAGGGATTGAACGAGTAACCCGAGATCGAGCTGTAAGTGCCCGGCGCGCCGGTACCGAAGTAGCCCGCGAATTCGCTCAGCGTCGTCTTGGCGATGATGATCGCGCCGCCGTCCTTCAAATTCTTGGTTAGCGGCGCATCCCACGGCGCCATGTAGTCCGCGAGGCCGATGTTGCCGCCGGTGGTCGGCATCTCGGTGTCCTGGATATTGTCCTTCAGTGCGACGGGAATGCCGTGCATCGGTCCGCGCACCTTGCCCGCCTTGCGCTCTTCGTCCAGCGCGCGCGCCTGCGCCAGGGCTTGTGGATTGACCGCGATGGCGGCGTTGATCACATTCTCATAGGTCGCGATGCGGATCAGATATTGCTTCACCAATTCTTCCGACGTGACGCGGCCCTCCTGCATCGCCTTCTGCATCTCCGGGATCGTCGCTTCGACGACATTGAACGGCGCCTTGGTCTCTGCCGGTGGCGCGGCCTTCTCGCAGGAACTCAGCACAAACGCAGCCGCGGTCAGTAACGTGGTCGCGAACAGTCTGTTCTTCATGACATCCTCCCCAGGAATGAATGCAGTATGGGTGAAAAAGAACGCCGCTCAAATAAAAAGGCCGGGACTTTCACCCCGGCCTTTCGATTTCACTCAAGCGCCTTTTATTTCCGCTCAATCCCCTACGGCATGTTCGGCGGAGGCTGCCGCTTCTTCGTCAGCTGCTCGAACGCGTAGGCCAGCTCGATCAGGCGCGGTTCGCTGCAGGCCATGCCGGTGAAGGAGATTCCCATCGGCATCGGTAGCGGGGTGAAGTCCGCCGGATAAGCCGGCGTCGGCGGATTCGCCACCATCGCGAACGGGACGATCACGGTCGGATATCCCGGCTTGGCCGCGACCCCCGCGCCGCGCGCACCGGCGAACAACAGGGCATCCAGCTTGTTCTCGGCCATCACCGCGTCGATAGCTTGCGCGCCGTTCAACGCGATGTCGCGCTTGCGGTCCGCTTCGTACTTCGCCTTGTTCTTCTCCAGATCGTTGGCGAGTGCGCCCAGAAGGGCTGACTGCGTATACTTCAGCGTGCCCAGGTTCTTGTTGGCTTCGTTCCAGGCCACCAATTCGTCCAATGTCTTGAACGGCGCCTTGCCGTTCTGCGCCGCCAGCCAGGCGTTGAAATCCCTGTGCATCCCGTACGCCAGCACCGACGAGCAGGCCGTGCTCGCTTCGCTGCCTGGACGGTCGCAGCCGCCGATCGACAATGGATTGGTTTGCGGGTCGGTCGACATGTAGCTCGGGAAATCCGCCGGGTCGACGATCTCCGCACCCGCCTGCTTCAGGATCGCGATCGCTTCTTCGAAGGCCTTCATCTGGTCTTCCGGCACTTCGCCGCGCGTTTCCTTCATACCCGGTGGTGTCACGACGGTGCCGTAACCGATGCGCGGCACGCCGATGCGCGCGCCCTTCAAGGCGTCGGCCTTCAGATGCGGCGTGTAGTCGTTGTTGGCCGGCGGCGCGCAGCGCGTGGTGGCGCTGTCGTTCGGGTCCGGCTGCTTGCCTTCCAGTACGCCGAACATGATCGCCACGTCCGTCACGCTCTTGCCCATGGGGCCGGCGGTATCCTGGTCGGCGGTGATCGGGATCACGCCATAACGGCTGATGCGGCCCACCGTCGGCTTGATGCCCGCCAGCATGTTCTGATTCGACGGCGAGAGGATGGAGCCCGAGGTTTCCGTGCCGACGTTGACGGCCCAGAAGTTCGCCGCGGTACCGGCGCCCGACGAAGACCCGCCAGTACTCATCACGGGGCGGCCGTCGTTCTGACCTTCGCGCAGGTCGCGCCGCGGATCGTACGGGTTATAGGAATAGCCCGAGATCGAGCTGTAATTACCCGGCATGCCGCTGCCGAAGTAGTTCGCAAGTTCGGTGAGGGTGGTCTTCGCGATGATGATCGCGCCGCCGTCCTTCAGGTTCTTCGCCAGCGGCGCGTCCCACGGCGCCATGAAACCCGCGAGGCCAATGGTGCCTCCCGTCGTCGGCATGTCGACGGTCTGGATATTGTCCTTCAGCGCGACCGGAATCCCGTGAAGCGGCCCGCGGATCTTGCCCGCCTTACGCTCTTCATCCAGCGCGCGCGCCTCCGCTAGTGCATTCGGATTTACCGCGATGGTGGCGTTGATGACATTCTCATAAGTTGCGATGCGGATCAGGTACTGGCGCACCAACTCCTCGGCCGTCACGCGGCCCTCCTGCATCGCCTTCTGCATCTGCGGAATGGAGGCTTCAACGACATTGAAAGCCACTTTGGCTTCTGGCGGCGCGGCTTTCTCGCAAGACGACAGCACCAGCGCGGCGGCGGTCAGCAACGTTGTCGCGAATATTCTGTTCTTCATGGAATCCCCTGTTCCTTCTCCCCGGTGAAGCACGCCCTTCCCGCCGCTACTATGACCTCCCCCGCGCCCGGCCCGCCATGCTAATTTTGGAACCGCTCTTACCTATTATAAGGACCCGGATATGGACGCCGTGCTCATCGACGCCATCCTCGCCTACCTTCATCACCTGGGAATCGGGCTTCTCATCGTTTGCCTCGCCATGGAAACGGCCCTGCTGCGCCAGCCCTTCACCTCCACGCTCATCACCCGTCTCGCGCGTATCGATTCCGGCACCGGTTTCGCCGCCGCGCTTATCCTCTTCGCCGGCGTGGGCCGCGTGATGTACGGATTGAAGGGGTCTGCGTTCTACGTCGCCAACCATATATTCTGGACCAAGATGACCATGTTCGCGCTCGTGGCGCTCGCCTCCATTCCGGTCACCCTCGCCATCCTCAAGTGGCGCAAGGCCGCCCTCGTGGACGCGAACTACCAGCCCGACGCCAAATCCCTGCGCCGTGTCCAGCGTCATATCCAGATCGAATGGGGGATCATCCTCGTCATCCCGCTCGCCGCCGTCTTGATGGCGCGTGGTTTCGGGATGCGGTGAGGTTAAGCGGCAAGCCCCGCACGCGTGGGCAGGACGAGCGTCCACTGCTGCGTCACCAGCGCCGTGCCTTCACGGGTCCGCGTGGTCACTTTCATGTCCATGAAACCCCGGTCCGGCCGGCTTTTCGAGGAACGGACCGCCAGGACTTCGGCGGTGACGCGTAAAGTATCGCCCGGTTTCATCGGGGCGTGGAACCGCGTTTCCTTGAATTCCGCGCCGACAATGGGCGTACCGCCCAAAAGCCGCGCGTCCACCAGCAGGCGCATGGTCACCGCCAGCGTTTGCCAGCCGCTGCCCACCAAATCGCCGAACACGCTCGCGCGCGCGGCGTCTTCGTCCAGATGCATGGGCTGCGGGTCATAGAGTTCTGCAAAATTGCGCACCATCTCGGCCGTGACCGTGAGGTCGCCGGTTTTGGTCACATCGCCCACGGCGAAGTCTTCCAGATAGCGCGGCGCGACGTCGGCCTGGGGCATGACGCCTCCTTGAACTTCCCAAATCTTCACGCATAATAGTGACTTCAAAATTTGAAGGGAGTCAATATGGGGTGGGCAAAGGTCGCGGAAACCGTATGTCCCAGCGCGCGAACCCTCGCTGTTGTGGGGGATCGTTGGACGATGCTCATCCTGCGCGAGCTGTTTCTGGGTGTGAAACGGTTCGAGGAATTTCAGGTGCAGACAGGAATGTCGTCGAACCTGCTGTCCACACGCCTCAAGCGCCTGGAAGCCGATGGCATCATCGCGCGCCGCCTCTACAGCAAGCGCCCCGCGCGGCATGAGTACCGGCTTACGGAGAAAGGGCTCGATCTCTACCCGTTGATGCTCAGCCTCAAGGCATGGGGCGAGAAGTGGGGCGGCCTTAAGCGCGGCGCCGCGCCCGCGCTCTCTATTGTCCACAAGACCTGCGGCCATGAGACCGGATTTCAGCTCCGCTGCGGGTCTTGCGACGCGCCCTTCGGCGCGAAAGATGCCGTCGTCACGATTGGTCCGGCGTTCGCCGCCGAACGCCAGAAGCGCCGCAAGTCCGCCTAAGTATTCACCCGCAAAGTAAGAGGCGTCATGTTCGATACAAAGATCGCAATCGTGGTGCGCGAGGATCTCGCCACCTGGCAAAAATTAAACGTCACGGCATTCCTGATGAGCGGTGTGGTCGGCGCCGCGCCGCAGATCATTGGTGAGCCCTACCGGGATGCCGCGAACAACACCTACAGCAGCCTCTGCGTCCAACCGATCATTGTGCTGGCCGCCGATGCGGCGGCTTTAAAGACCATCCATACGCGCGCGCTGGAACGGCAAGTGCCCCACGGTCTTTATATTGAAGAAATGTTCTCGACCGGCCACGACGCGGCCAACCGCGCCGTGTTTGCTCAGCATGGTCCCGGGGACGCCAAGGTGGTCGGTATCGCCTTGCGTGAAGAAAAGAAGATCGTCGATAAAATCACCAAAGGTGCACGCATGCACCCTTAGCACTGAACCGGAATATGCTAGTCTGCCGATGGGGTCGCTGTACGGATCGCGCGCGTCGCAGTCCGCGGCTTATTTGAGGGACGATCATGAATATACTCCGCCCCGCGCTTCTCGCCTGTTTCCTCCTATCCTCAGCTCACGCGCAGGAACGCGCCCCCGAACGAAAAGTCGTGGGGTCGGTGATCGCCTCCGCACGCGAGCCTGCGGCCCGTGTGGTGCTCCCGAAAGAAGCCGTCTATCTCGGCGCGGAGCGCTTCGATCTCTATGGCATCGCCGACTGCGAGATCCACGTCTTCGTCGAGGCCGATGCCAAGAAGGCCGTGCAGCGGCTCTATTGGGTGCAGTTCGAAGGCTATCTGCCCTCAAAACCGGACTCCACCTACGGCTACAACGGCGCTACCGTGAAGATCGGTGCGGACGACTACTATGTCCGTGCACGTTTCGGCACGGCGGCCGATCCGATCCGCGAGGGTTCCGACGCCGCGCATATGCTGGCGATGGTGAAAAGGGCCGGCTACGCGATGCCTACGGAAACCATGAATGTGCGGCTGGTGAATCTTCTCGACGCGACGCGCCGCCGGGAGCTGATGATCATCTATATCGAGGATCTCGCGTTCGCTGGCGTCAAAGCCGCCGCCTTGATCCAGGACGGTAAGCCCACGCTGCAATGGCAGGAGATCGAGAAGGCTCTGATCACGCGTGCGCTGGGGCGCGTCAAGGTCGAGAAGACGCCCTAGTCGTCCTCCACCGCGGGCGCGACGCCTTCGAGTTCGATGAAATGCGCCTTCATGTTCTCGATCAGGGTTTTCAATTCAACCTGGGCATCCGGATGGCCAGCCGTGGTCGTGCCCTCCAGACGTTCCACTTCCGCCTCCAACCGCGTAATGCGTGGACTCATATGACCCCGCGCTGCCGGTTGATTTCGGGCTGCAAAAGTAAGGGGCATGCCGAACAGTCCATCGTCCCTATGTCCTCTATAGTGTATTTACGCGGCGGCGGCCCGCGCGATCGCCGACTCGTATTCCTCCACTTTGCGGTATGCGCGGGCAGCGTGCGCTGGCAAAAAAGGACCCTCCCACAAACGCGTCTCCCCCATATGTGCGGCGAGCGATACGCAAGAGTCACAACATGAGTCAGCTTGAAGTTGTCTTCGCCGGTCATCTCGATTTCTTTTTCGAACCCGTGGCCGCCGCGCTGGCCGCCAAGGGATATAAATCTGTCCATTACCGCACCGCGGCGGACTTTCTCGCCAATCAGGATGCGCTCGCGAATGCGACCGTGCTTTACGCCCACGGTTTCATTCCGGTCTCGCGCGAAACCCTGTCGCGCGCGCCGCATCTGACGGCCGTGATCTCCACCTGGATGGGAACGGAAGGCTTCGATGAGAAGGCGGCCACGGCGCTCGGTATCGTAGTGGGCAATGGCGCGGTGCCTGAGAACGCGGAAAGCATGGCCGAGGCCACGGTCCTGATGCTGCTCTCATGTCTCTACGATGTGAATGCGACCCAGAAACGCTTCCGCGAACACGTCTGGGGCCAGCCGCATCTCACGGCGCGCATGCTCAAAGCCAAGACGGTCGGTATTTTCGGTTTCGGGGGCATCGCGCGCGGCGTCGTGCAGCGCTTATCG
>JAIUPE010000016.1 GCA_020160875.1 Pseudomonadota bacterium | reverse complement strand
CAGGGGGTGAGCCTCAAGGCCCGCCTGCTGTTCGTCAGTTGGATCAAGGTCGACGGCAAGCTCGTCTACAAGGCCGAGCCCAAGCCGACCGAGACCGACGACCGGGACCCGGAAGTCCCTGTGACGTCCGACGCGCCCGCCGCGCAGCAAGCCTCGGTACCGGAGCCTTCCAAGCCCGTCGCCGATGCTGCCGACGACGCTGCCGATGCCCCCGCATTGGCCGTTGCCGAGTCGTTCTGATCCGCAAGGCCCCATCCCCGGGGGCCTTGTCTTCTCTTCGTCCGCAGGAGACCTTCATGATCACCATTCCCGGCCAACTGGCCATCAAGACCATCCACGGCAGGAACGGCGACTTCAACGTCGGCCGCCTGGCGACCTCGATCGGCGAGTTCGTCGTGAAGAACGCCGAACTCGATCAGTACCGCGAGGGCAAGTACGACGGTGATTTCGTCATCGTCGAGATTCGCCCCTCCACGTACAACGCCAACGGCCGCATGGTCATCGAGATCCGCGCCCATCTGGGTGGGATGACGCTGTCCAACATCGACGCCCTGAGCCGCGACGAAGCCCGCCGGCTGAGTCCGCAGGAAGTCGATCCGATCGACGAGGAAGCGCAGGCGCCCGTGCCGGCGACGCCCCCGGCCAAGCCGAAGGCGAAGCCGCGCAGTCCGCGCGATCCCCTGGTCGATACCACGCCGTTCGGCAGCGAACCGGCTCCCGTGTCCGCTGCGGCCTCGGCCGAGGCAGACGACGCGGCGCTGTTCGGTGCCTTGTGGCCCCTGGGCGAGACCGTGAAGCTCGATGCGACCGTGGATCGTCGTGTGCTGCGTCAGCAGCGAGACCGTCTCGACAAGCTGGGCTACGAGTTCGCTCCGTTGTCCCAGGACTGGCACCTCAAAGCTGCCTGATCCATCCGCCGCCTTGCGCGGCATTCCGCCACCCGCCGGGGTTCTCCCCCGACGGGGAGGGCTCCGGCCATTTCTTCAAGGAGACCTTCATGGGCTGGACCTTCGTTCGTCAGACGCGCGATCAGTTGATCCGCGAGCTGCTCGCTCCGCAGGCGTCCGAACGCGCTTGCTGCGAAGTCATCGACCACACGCTGGACGGCGACGTTCTGTGGACCGTGGTTCGCGTCACCGCCAGGCAGGCGGGCGTCATGGGCCTCGCGGCCGGTGAGTCCGTCTGCTACATCGGCTGCCATCTGCTGGAAAGCTCGGGCGGCGATTGGGGCTACAAGTCCCTCGATGAGTCCGTGCATCCGTACTACTACTCGTGCCCGCTGCGCTATCTCGACATGGCGCCGGTGCAAAGCTCCGAGTGGCGCGAGCGGGTTCACCGCTTCCACGCGGGACGCGCTGTCTAGCGGCACGCATCTTCCTTCACCCAACCGGGGCGAGCATGGCCCCGCGGGCTGTGGTTGCTCCTTCATTTTCAAGAGGACATCACCATGCCTGCACCTTCTTCCGCGAAACCGCTGTACCGCATCGACGAATGCCCCGACCTCATGGCCGACGGTTGCGTCGGTGACGAGCAGGGCAATCTCGTCTTTCTCTCGATCTGGGCGCGCGACACCGCCGTTCAGGAGTTCCTCGCTCGCCTGACCCTCGGCCGGGATGAACAGGGACTGGATCAGTTCCACGTCATCACCGAGCAGGGCGCATCCATCCCGGTCTTCGTCGGCAACGTCGAGAACCTGGAAAAGCGCATCACCCGCGCCTATCGGCGAACGCTGTTCGGTTCGCTGACGAATGTGTGGCTGTTCGATCGTCGCTGCGTGAAGCCAGACAAGGCCAACGCCAGCGCGCTGGCGCTTCTGCCCAGGGATTCCGCTCACCGGCTCGACCGGCTGTGGACGCTGGTGCAGGACACCTGCCCGCTGCCACTGCTCGACCACTGGCGCGACACCGTGTTGGAGCTGTTGCAGACACGGCGGATGCTGACCGGTCTTCCCTTGGCCCTCGGGCCGCTGGAAGGCCATCGGCTGGCCCTCGATGTCCCGGCGCTGACGAAGGCGCTGGGCGAGCTGATCCGCAACGGCACCCTCGGCGCCACGCAGTACGAACTGGCCGCGAACGCACCGCTTCGGCGTGTGGCGTGAGCCATCCCCACGGGCATGCGCGCCGCGCGTGCCCGCCTTCCCTCATCCATCACCAGGAGAAATCCATGGCTCTCATGTTTCCGCGCCTGGCGCGCAATTTCATTCGTAACGGCTACTTCCCCACCGACGAGCCGACGCTGGAGCGGGCCTTGTCCGCACTGGCGCCGTCTCCCGGCGCCATGTCCATCCTCGATCCCTGCGCCGGCGAAGGCGTGGCGATCGCCGAAGCCGCTCACGCCCTCGGGCGCGAGCAGGTCCAGGTCTTCGCCGTCGAGTACGACGCCGAGCGTGCCCGCCACGCACGGCAACTGGTCGATCGCTGCATCCACGGCGACCTGATGGACACGCTGATCTCGCGCCAGTCCTTCGGGCTGCTGTGGCTGAACCCGCCGTATGGCGATCTGAGCAAGGACGTGAACGGCAACATCGGCTATCAAGGCCAGGGCCGTGCGCGGCTGGAAAAGCTGTTCTATCAGCGCGCGCTGCCGCTGATGCAGTACGGTGGCGTGCTGATCTTCATCGTGCCGTCCTACGTGCTCGACGCCGAGCTGGTCGGATGGCTGACGCGCCACTTCGCCGATCTGCGCATCTACCGTGCGGTCGAAACGCAGTTCAAGCAGGTGGTGATCTTCGGTCGCAGGATTCGTCAGCGCGACCAGGCATCGGATTCGGTCAAGGCCACCCGCGGTCTGCTGCTGCAGATCGGACAGGGCGACGTCGAAGCCGAGGAGCTGCCGCTCGAATGGCCGTTCCTGCCGTACACCGTCCCTGCCAGCCCGGCCGAGCCGGAGCACTTCTATCGCGTGACGATGGAGCCCGAGCAGTTCGCCGATGAAGTCGGCCGGCTGCAAGGACTCTGGCCGGCGCTCGATACGCACCTGGGCGCCGCGCAGCAGTCGCTGCGTCCGCCCGCGCGGGCCTTGTCGCACTGGCATCTCGCCTTGGCCTTGGCCGCAGGCGCGATCTCCGGCGTGGTGAAGTCCAGGACCGGGCGCGTGCTCGTCGTCAAAGGTGATACCCACAAGGAGAAGACCCTCCAGACGGAGTACACCGAGCGCGACGACGGCTCCGTGGCCGAGACGCGCATCCTCACCGACAAGTTCGTGCCGGTCATTCGTGCATGGGACTTGACGCTGGGATCGCCCACGTGGGGCGAAGTGCTGACCATCCGCTGATCGCTGTTCCCTGACGGTTCGCCGTCGCTTTCATCCACCCACCGGGGTCATGTCGCCCCGATGGGGTGCCGTGGCCCCTTCTTCCAGAAGGAGATACCACCATGGCACTCGCAGTCCTCAACCTCGCGTCACAAGCACGCTTTTCGCCCGGGCAGGTGGTCATGACCGCCGGCGTCGACGAGCTGGTCCGACAGGGCCAGCTCAACCCCACGCCATACCTGCGCCGCCATCTTCATGGCGATTGGGGCGACCTGGACGACAGCGATCGACGGCAGAACGACGCCGCGCTGCAATCCGGTGAGGATCGTCTGTTCTCGTCCTACCAGGTCACGCGCGACCTGAAGCTCTGGATCATCACCGAATGGGATCGCAGCGTCACCACACTGCTGTTGCCCAGCGAATACTGATCCAACATCCAGCGGCCTCGCGCCGCTTCTTTCTTCCCACCCAGGGGCATGTCACCGCCCCGTGGGGGAGGTGCATGCCCCATTGCTTTGGAGCATCACCATGTCCCTCGATCTCGAAACCGTTCCCGAAACCGCTGTGCAGGGCGACCTGCTCGAAACGGCTGCTTCACCCCTCACGCTCAGCCTGCAGGACTTCGTATCGGAGTTCGGCGACGAGCTGCTCGACTCGCTCAACCGCGCCAATCCTCCGGTCTACACCGGCCAGGTGCGGGTGCATCGGCAACTGATCCTCGCCGCGCTCATGCGCAAGCTGTTCCCGGCGCAAGCCGATGTGGTCCATGCCGTCACCGAGCTACTGGTAGACCGCGGCGAACGCGCCGCGATCGTCAATGGCGAGATGGGTTGCGGCAAGACGACGGTGGGTATTGCCACCGCCGCCGTGCTCAACGCCGAAGGCTACCGCCGCACCCTGGTGCTCTCGCCACCCCACCTGGTCTACAAGTGGCGGCGCGAAATCCAGGAGACGGTGGCCGGCGCCAAGGTCTGGGTGCTCAATGGCCCGGACACGCTGGTCAAGCTGCTGAAACTGCGCGAGCAGTTGGGCGTGCCGGCCCAGGGCCAGGAGTTCTTCGTCCTGGGCCGCGTGCGGATGCGGATGGGGTTCCACTGGAAACCTGTCTTCGTTCGGCGGCGCACGCCTCACGGCGACGTGGGGGCCTGCCCGGATTGCGGGCATGTCATCACCGACCTCGACGGCGAGCCGATCAACCCGGTCGAGCTGGAAGCCGAGGAGTCCCGCCGCAAGTGCAGCCACTGCCGTGCACCGCTGTGGTCGTTGATCCGTCCCAGAGGCCTGTCCGCCAGCGACCAGTCCTCGACCGTGCTCAAGGCACTGAAGCGTATTCCAACCATCGGGGAAGTCACCGCGCAGAAGCTGATGCAAAAGTTCGGTGACGCCTTCCTCGCGTCGATGCTCGGGGACAACATCCACGAGTTCATCAACCTGATGGATGGCAACGGCGAGCTGGTCTTCTCGGACCGGCAAGCCCATCGCATGGAACGTGCGATGGCCAACATGGAGTTCGGCTTCGGCGAGGGCGGCTACCAGCCGTCCGAGTTCATCAAGAGGCAGCTTCCCCAAGGCACGTTCGACCTGCTCATCGCCGACGAGGCGCACGAGTACAAGAACGGCGGCTCCGCACAGGGCCAGGCCATGGGCGTGTTGGCGGCCAAGGCGCGCAAGACGCTATTGCTCACCGGCACACTGATGGGCGGCTACGGCGACGACCTGTTCCACCTGCTGTTCCGAGCCCTGCCGGGGCGGATGATCGAAGACGGCTACCGGCCGACGAAGAGCGGCAGCATGACGTCGGCCGCGATGGCGTTCATGCGCGATCACGGCGTGCTCAAGGACATCTATTCCGAGAGCACGGGCACGGCGCACAAGACGGCCAAGGGCACCAAGGTATCGGTGCGCACGGTCAAGGCGCCGGGCTTCGGTCCGAAGGGCGTGCTGCGTTGCGTCCTGCCGTTCACGGTCTTCCTCAAGTTGAAGGACATCGGTGGCAACGTGTTGCCGCCCTACGACGAGGAGTTCCGCGAAGTCGCGATGGACACGGCGCAGGCCGCGGCCTACCGCGATCTGGCCGGTCGGCTGACCCAGGAGCTGAAGCAGGCTCTGGCGAAGCGCGACACGACGCTGCTCGGTGTAGTCCTCAACGTGCTGCTGGCCTGGCCGGACTGCTGCTTCCGGTCGGAAACCGTGGTGCATCCGCGCACGCGCAACACCTTGGCGTTCGTTCCGGCTCAGTTCAACGAGCTGGAGGTGATGCCCAAGGAACGCGAGCTGATCGAGATCTGCAAGCAGGAGAAGGCAGAAGGGCGCAAGACCCTGGTCTATTCGGTCTACACCGGCACGCGCGACACCACGTCGCGTTTGAAGGTGCTGCTGGAGCAGGAAGGCTTCAAGGTGGCGGTACTGCGCGCGAGCGTGGATGCCTCCCGCCGCGAAGACTGGATCGCCGAGCAGTTGGACCGCGGCATCGACGTGCTCATCACCAATCCCGAGCTGGTGAAAACCGGCCTGGACTTGCTGGAGTTCCCGACCATCGTGTTCCTCCAGTCCGGCTACAACGTGTATTCGTTGCAGCAGGCCGCCCGGCGCTCATGGCGCATCGGCCAGAAGCAGCCGGTGCGCGTGATCTACCTGGGCTATGCCAACTCCTCGCAGATGACCTGCCTGGGGTTGATGGCCAGGAAGATCATGGTGTCGCAATCCACCTCGGGCGACGTTCCTGAATCCGGGCTCGATGTCCTGAACCAGGATGGCGACTCGGTGGAGGTGGCACTGGCTCGGCAGTTGGTGCATTGAGTTCGACGAGCTTTCGCGGCCCCTTCGGGGGCCGCTGTTTTTTACTCGTTCAACTTGCGATTGGAGCCGGGAATGAGGGACTCCAATCGATCCACCGCGGTCGTTCAGGCTGATGCCACGAGGGCGTCTCTTGCTCGGCCACAGCGGTCATACGACCGGATGTCAGGATCGGTCGGCAGTGAGCCGGTTAACTTCCATTCGGATTCTTGATGAACGCCAAGTCAATGCCGTCGAGATCCAGTAGGTTGTCGCGCCGACGGTGCCGCTCATCGGGCAGGCCCGCGATTGCGCGGAACCGCGGATAGAAATCGCGTCGCCGATCGGGGTCGAGCGTCGCAAGAGCTCCCTTGGCTTGTCGAGAGAGGCCTCGCGGCGACCAAATCTGGCCACGTTCATCGATGACAACCACCAGCGACCGATGGGTAAAGCCGCTGGAGTCTCCGGCACGTCCGCTCGATTTCCCTTTATGGTATTTCTGGAGCGTGAGTGCGACGACAAGACTACGCTCGGACGCCTTGAGCAGGGAAAGCAATGCGTCACGACCGACGAACAAGCGGTACCCAGTCTCGCTCCAGGCGTATTCACCCCGTCCGCCCTCAGCACCCCAAGCTTCTGCGCGATACGCTGTTCTCCCGCCGATTGACCAACTGCGGACTACCTCATCATCCGCGACTGTCCCCAACAGCTCTCGCGTCCAATCCGATGGGAAAGGCCTGTCGAGTGCGGTGGCGGCACCATAAGGATCATGCCGATCGAGCTGGCGCTCGGTGTTCGGTGTCTTTGCGACCCATGGCTGAACCGTGTGACCGTCGCCGCCGAAGTGACGGGCAATCTCATCTTCATCGTCCGGCAACCATCTAAAGAATGCTTCAGCTGACAGCACGGTCAAGACCACCGCTCGCGCATCGCCGGCATTCGCCAGTACGCTTTGAAGCGTGACAGTTGTGTCTCGCCCGATCGACCAACGTCCTGCGACCGGAAGCCACTCCGTCGCCGCCTTGCCGTCCAGTAAGCCGAGCAACGGTGCCAGCAGATTGCTGTCTTCGCGAACGGTGCCTCTCTCACCGCTATCCGGCATAGGCATGTCCGCCTCCTTGGTAAGGTCGAGCGGAAACGGATCGGTGAGATCGGCAAGCCAGAGACCATCGCTTCTTGACAGCGTGTACTCCCCCAGGAACGCGGCCCAAGCATCACCGCCCCAGTCTTCGCCGACAACCGCCCGTGTCGCCAGCAACTCACCGGCGACAAGCATGAGTGCGTGCCATCCGAGATATCCCCCGTACGGATCTCGATCCGGAACATACCCCGAAGACCAAGATGCGTCATCGCTTCTGCCACGCGGGCAATCATGCATTCCTCGCACGGTTGTGTCCCAACGCCGCACCCACGCGCTGATGCGGTCCTCCACCTCCCAGCCTGGACAAGCGAAGACGTGGCACAAACGCTCGACCTGATATTTGTTGAAGTCGTAGTCGAGGTGGAAGCCATCCTCTGGGCGCGGCGAGGCGTCTGGCCTAGGCGCATACCGGAACTCGCGGTAGTCGGTTCGAGGAGCCGATGGGAAGGGCGACCGGTTTGCGAGGCCAAGCTTGGCGATCAGAGCTTCGCGCTCTTGGGGTGCGAGTGCAGGCGCAAGCTCGCGAAGTACGTCTATCGCGAACGCACGCATGACAACGTGCGGGAACTCAGCGGAAAAGGCGATTCGCTCGAAGAACGCGCGATGGGAGGCAAACGCGGAAGCAGCGTCTTTCGCTACGCGAGCGATTGCGATCAACAGCCAGAGCTGCGCATGCATTAAGTAGAAAGGCAGCTTCGCATCGCCGAACGGCAAGCTCGAAGCAGACCCGAATCGCTCGATCAGTCGTTCAATGACATCGAACCGTCCGGCCACCACCAGGCGCCGCACCGCATGGGCTGCGCGCCAGCGCATTGCTGCGATGGGATGGCCGAGCCTCGCCCACACGAGTCCCGCCACGAATGTCGCCTCGTCAGACGGAACCGTAAAACGCGCGTCCCACGGCCCGTCCCCAACTTCGGACGGCAGCTTTTCATCTGTGTTCGCCAGAAACCGTTCGAGGCCTTCCGCAATGGCGCTGGCACTGACGTCAGACGCCAGTCTCGCGGCGAGTGCGAGCCAGGCATTACCACCAAGACTGTCCGCGGTGCTCCGGAGCGCTGCAACTATGTGCTCGACAAGAACTGCACGGTCGGCATGAAAATGCTGCTCCAGCCCCCGCCAGTTGCCCCACGCGTCGGTGCTTGAACTGGCAAGTTCGGCGGCGTGCTTGGTGGCAAGGCGCAGTCCCAAGTCAGGCAGAGCATCGCGCATAGCCGCCGACGACCTACCCCATTCCTCCAAGTAGTCGTCCAGCGCGTGGATTTTGTCGGCAAGCGTGGCAGCGGTTGCTTCAACGACCGCGCGGACGAACCCGAGGCGTTCGGCGGGAGAGTTTGCTCGCTTGGCCAGATCAATCAGTGTCCGAACCGGCCAGCGCCGTCCCGACTGATCAATCTCCTCGCTGAGAATCTGGCGGTCAATGTCGTCCGAGTCCGTGAGGTCCACCGGGAAGACGACCGGCGGCTCCATCGCGGTTGACGGGGAGATGTCCGTTCGCGATTCGAATTGGGGTCCAAGGCGAGTGAGCAGGCCCTCAATTCGTGTTCGAGCATGAGAAGTGGCAGGAAGACTGCGCTCAGCGAGGTCATGTAGCCCTTCGATCGTCTCCCGTGCGGGAGACAGTTGATCCTCACGATCGATCTCGACCAGAAGGAGGTCGAAGAACCATTCCCGCCGCTCTTGAGGTAGGCGACCAATGACCTCTGACGCGAAGCCCGAGATGTGCCACGTCCACGTTTCGACTGGAGCAGCCAAACCAAATAGCGCGACGGCGGCTTCAACTGAAAGCTTCGAATCACGAACGAGGACAGTTAACGCTGGGCCGAGCGACAGTCCGAGCCGAGCAGCGTCACGATCATCCAGCCGTGCCAACGTAGCCAACATCGCCCGACCAGCAATCGGCACCATCGTTTTCGCGTACTCCGTCCAGGGGAATTTGCCATCCTCGTTCTGATTCAGTTCGAGGATACGCGCCAGGGTGTGCACCGCCGCCGGCGAAAGTTCGGGACCCGAATAGTGGCCGGTCAGCTCCAGCAAGTGATTGGTACGATCGAAGTCATCCGATCCAATGGCCTCGGCAAGATCGAGCGCACGGCGAAAATAGGCCGCAGCCTCTTCGGTGCTCACTCGCCAGGCTGCGCGAGCGAGGTCACCGTAGGATGAGATGCGGGATCCGACATCGGTATCGAGTTGGATCTTGCGCTCGACATGGCCAGCAAGGAGGAGCGCTGCATCATGGCACTGTGGGAGGCGCGAGAGTCGAGCAACCGCCTGGGTAAGTTCCGGCGTGAATAGGCCCGGCGCGCTCGCTGCCCACTCGACCATGCGCTTCGCCATCGCGGCATTGAGTGCACCTAACGAGTCGGCAAGGTCGAAAATCACTCGGAAGCCGTTTCGCGCGAGATATGCCTTCCCGTCCCGATACGGATAGTCGGATGACTGCGCGACGTCATGGACAAGTCGGTCAAAGGCCGCGGCCACCATCTCGTCCCGCGCCTTTCCATTTGGCGGTCGAATGATGTCGGCGACATCCTGCGCATAGTTCAGCATCGGCAGGATTCGGCTGCCAAGCGCACGCGAGTAATTTGATCGTTTTTCCTCGTCGAGTTCATTGCGCCTCTTCCGTCGGTGCCGAGTTCCATCGAACTTTGGAGCCGCTAGCTTCTGGTTAAGCACCCGACTGAAGGTTGCTGCGCCCCGCGATCGAGCACTTGCAGGCACCAACCCGATGAATTCCGCTGGCGCTATGTCAGCCAAGGCGGCGCGCTTCCGGCTCAAGGCGGCTCGAACACCGGCGGCCAGTACGGTCACGTGGATCGCACGGTCGCTCGGATAGT
This sequence comes from Pseudomonadota bacterium, assembly GCA_020160875.1. Lineage (GTDB taxonomy): Bacteria > Pseudomonadota > Alphaproteobacteria > Rhodospirillales > Rhodospirillaceae > SHVO01. The sequence continues at coordinate 36,966 of JAIUPE010000016.1, read as the reverse complement.
GACTGGAATAGTCATAAACGCTTGGTGGTGTAAGTGCAGCTCCAGCGAGGATGCTTGCTGCCTCTTTCTCCATGCCGAGCACTATCGCCAGGGCCGATGCCAGTACGCTGGCCATCGCCAAGGCTTCGCTTTTGCCAGTCCCAGAAGATGCGGCTGCAAGTGCCGTGACAAGCCTTCTGGCGTGGGATGGTTCACGGCCGACGAATGGAAGCGCGGCGGCGTAGAGTGCGCGAGATGGCAGTCGACAACGCAACAGCCGCGTTGCGACGCGCGTCTTGGGCGGATGCGCCGAACACTGGTGTCGATCCAGAAGATCGAACAAGTCGCTAAACTTGGCGAAGGCCATACCGTCCTCTCGACGGGCGAAGAACTCTGCAACGCGCACGTCATTGCCCGCCAGCATCTCGACATAGGCGAAGCCAATGTCGTCCCATTGCCTTGAGGTGCTCGATTCGCTAAAGCGCGCGCTACGTTTGCTATGCGCGGCCCAATTGTGCCAATCGATTGATCGCCGAGCATGGCGACGGGCTTCGTCTCGGTCACCGGCGAAGGCGTTCACAAGTGCAAGCGCGGCGTGTTTCCCTCCAGGCCAGCCAACATTGGTCGCGAAAAGCCGTCGCAACGCTTCTGGGTCACCCGCTACCGCGGTGAGATCAGGATACTGGTATAGGAAGCGGTCGGATCGCTCATGGCCCGCGGCAACGAGCGATGCTTCCAGCAGCAGACGGAGAAGATCATCGCGCCGCTTCAGCTCTCCCACCAGCGCTATCGCGGCAGTGATCCGCGACAGACGGATGTCGCGTGCGCTTACCTGTGAAGCGCCTCGGGGAACACGCAAGTCGTAGGCGAGTTGGATGAGCTGATCGGCATCGCGTAGCGAGGTGAGCAACGCGGGCAGTGCCCGGGCTGCATAGTTTGAAGTGAGTTGGCGTTCTTGGAGAGCGGCGATAACGCGATCTCGACCGGCCTGGCTCGCGCCGTAGCTCGATCGGATCAGGGTTTCGGTCGGCTCGTCGCGGAACATCAGGCCGTGTGGCGTTCGCTCAAGCAAGGGGGCGAGGTCGGCCGCGAAGCTCTCAACCTGCTCCGCGATCAAGCCGTGAGCCGCAGCAAGCTCTTCAATAGGAACTGGGGGCGCCAGCAAGGCGATGCCTGTGAGCAGGAGGTCAATGTCCGCATCGCTTGCACCACGAGCGCGTGCGGTTTCGCGCGCCTCGGTGAGACGCTTGCGAAGCAGCACGTCGAGCAGATCTTGCGGCTCTCCCGGGGCGTCAGGGAAAGACACGGGATCAAACGGCCGTCCGGCCGCGATCAGGTTGTCGAGACAGCGTGGGTTGCGACCTGACCGTGTCAGCAAAGCGGCGATCTCGTCGGCCGAAGCATCCGGCACACGCCGCTCGACGAGGGCTCGTACTTCCGCGTCAGTGAACAGTGGAATTGTGAAAGGACGATGCGAGGTATCGCCGGTTGCCAGCGCGAGCCGTTCAGTCCGGCACGATACGACGATGCGAACGCCGTCGATTGGCTCTACGCTGATGCTGCGCATGAGAAGGTGTGCGAAGGATGATGTCGCGGTTTCCCGCGCGGCAAGCCCGGCGTGGTCGATCGCATCGAGCACTAGTGATACACATGCATCGCTGCGAGTTCTCCGAGCCGTCTCCACCGATTGAGCGAGCCGTCGGCGGAATGCCCTGAGCAAGCCCGTAACGTCCGCCACTGGCAACAGAATGTCGCACAGGCCTTGTCCGGCCATGAGATTGGCAAGGTGGACAAGCGTCCTTTCCGGGAGGTGCCGACCGTCAGCAGGATCCCGCCAGCGACCGGCGCCGAAGCCATCGAAGAGCACCACGGGGCCATCGGCTCGCAATCGGTCGGCGAGGCCTTGCATCAAGACAGTCTTGCCCATCCCGCCCGCAGCATGGACAACGAGAGGAAGACCAGCTTCACGGGCGAGGGTCGCAATGTCGCCAAGAACATCGCGCTGAATGACTACCTCAACCTCGGGGAACGCGTCGGGCGTGGGATACAGCCGATCCTCGTGCTCCACTTCCAATTCAGCCAAAACCGCTACCCGGTCAACGCGTTTGTCCGTCTCGCTACCGGGACCGGCCTTGATCCTGATGAGATTCCGCAACTTCAGCAGGCGTTTCTCCGCATCCGGATCCCCTGGCTCGCTCCATGCGGCGAGCGTTGTTGAAATCGCACGCTCAGCCTCTATCAAGCTTCCCTTGCTACCGACCATTTCCATTCGCCGCAGTAGGTCTGCAAAGGGATGGGGATACTCTTTCAGAGCTTCACTGATCTGGCCTGCTTGGCGGGCTACATCACCGGCTTCTTGCGTGCCTGCGACAACCGCTGCGATCGCCTTCCCCAAGTTCTCGTGGATGGGCCTGTTCGTAGCAAATTCATACCGGACCACGGCGAGAACATGATCATCCCCATGCATCGCCCGAAGCTCGGCATCGGTCGCGGCAAACTTGGCAAGAGTTGATGCCAAGTCAGCAGCTCGCACTGCCGTGTCGGCGCTTGCGATCGAGTATTTGAACTGAACGACCGTGACTCGATGCGCCCGGGCAACATCGGTGGCGCCGTGGTACCGGACGAGATCGGCAATCTCGACCGCACCAGTTCCCAAGCTCTGTTCGTCTCGCTCATCGAAACCCTCGAGCGTGATAGCGGTAAGGTCGGTCGACGGCGGCAGGAGTTCAAGAGCGGAGCGCGCGGCCCAAGCTTCATGAAAGGCATGGCCCGCCTTTGATGCTCGAACTTTGTCGATGGTTATTGGTGCTGCGCCAGCGTCATCATCACTCATAATCAGTTCGATTCATTTGGCCAAATTGGTGCAACCACTGTAAGCGTCTGCTCGCGCAGTACTTCGTAGCCGAAGACGGCGGCGACACCTCGGGGCGGGCGCAGGTTCTGCTTGATCTGACTGCGCGTTGGCCAAGGCGCATAGGCTTCCCTTTGTTTGCTGATGCGTTTGCCCGAGCGTATCTTTGCTGCCAGTGACATCGCGTCGCAAGCATTCCAAGGCAGCCATGGCATGCTGATGTCCCCGGTTATTTCGGCCTCCGGTCGCCGTGAAAGGTCGTTCAATGCTTCGTGCAACTCGGTAGAGAACCTAATCTCCCGTGCCATAACACTATGGCTTCAAGTGCTTGAAATAAGCCGCCCGCACAATTACGGCACCTTGATCAACATCGAATTTGGGCAATCCCGGCCGCAACAGCGTGCCCATGTCGCGACGAAAGGCCGCCTTACGCAGCCTGGCATCAAGCAGTGCATTGGCTTCGTCGCAGTCCATTCGAGTTCCTTCCTTGTCCAGATACCAGGCGAAGGCTTCCATCGCCATGGCGCCGTCCACCGGATAGGGGGTGGTACCCGCCTCACTGAGTTGCCAGGCATGAAAAAGATCGAAGAGATCGCGTCCCTGCTCGCGCTGCATCAACGCCCGCGTCTTGGTGCCCAACATTTCATTGATGTCGTAAGAGCGCACGACGGCACGAATGCGCTCGCCTTCTTCGTCCAGCGTGTCCAGTTCGACGCCAACCAGCGGGTACAGCGACGCGCTTTCGTTGAGGTTGACCTCGACCTTGACGGTTTCCTCGCGCCGCAGGCCCACTGGCACGAATCGATAGGCGGTGCGCAGAATCTTCGACGGCCGCAGTACGTTGCGAATCGCCAGCCAGGCGTCGGCGATCAGCGAGTCGGCCGGCTGTCCCAGCACCGGCGTCAGCACGCGGCGCAGATGTTGATCCAGCGTTTCCGTATCCATCGCCTTGACGAGCACCAGATCGATGTCTTCCGAATAGCGTGCGGCCGGTGTCAGGTGCGCCTTGTGTAGGACCGTGCCACCGCGCATCGCCAAATGTTCGCCCAGGACAGGATCGGCGAAGATGGCCGCCACACCACGGGATAGCCGCAGATCCTGCTCGATCTGACTGCGCTTGGGCCACGGCGCATGGCTCTGCCAGGCCGTCAGGTGGGCATGCTGGATCATGTATTGGCGCTCCTGGCATCAAAGGTCAGTCGCACCTTGAAAGTGGTATCGACTTCAGACGATGTATCCGGCGCTTGTCCTCGCTCCAGGGGGATGAGACGCAGCGCCTTGTCGCGCAACCATTCGGCGACCCGCGACCCGAGGGCACCCTGGTCCTCCAGGGCAAGCAGGGCCCCGAGACGTTGTGCGGTCGGGACTTCCTGCAGGGCATTCAGCGCCTCGATCAACCCCTGCGGCGTGCAGGACGCCCACAACTCCCGCAGTACCTCTCGAACTCGGGCCATGCCGCCGACCAGGGCCACGCGCTCTACCAGTTCCAGCGCAGTCAGTTCCGGTGTACCGACCTTGAAGCGCCCGTCCGGCGTCTCGTGCCAGCGGGTCGGCATGTCTTCGATCCGTGCGCGGGTGTGAAACACCACCTCGTGGCGACCGACCGTGATGGGACGCCGACGTTCGGGCACCATCACCTGCGTCACCATCACCGCGTAAGGCGACGCTCCATAGGTTTCGGCGGCACTCAGCAGCGTGACGTAATAGGGAACACCCAGCGTCTTGCTCATGTAGCGGTCCAGCCAGGCTTCCGGGGGTGGGGCACCGGAGGCGGCGTGCTGCAGGGGCACGATGAGCCAGTGATCCGAGCCGCGGGACAGGCGGACGAGCCGGCCACGCCGCTGCTGCCGATGCAGTGCCTGGTGCAGTGCTGCTGGGCTGACGCCAGGCAGCTCTGCGCGAATGTCCTCTGTGCGCAGGTTCAGCTTGCCGGAACGTTCGGCCGCGTCGAGTACGGCAGACAAGGGGCTGGGGGCGGCCATGGAGTTTCCTCAAGCGTTTCGCGCAACATATCATTATTCGTGATTTAACGCGAACAAATTGCTCACCCGGCTTCGCCAGCCGCTTCCCTGAATCCCCAGGGAGGCCGCGCCTGACCATCCGCCCTCCAGGAAGTCGGTTGAATCGCGGTTCCCTTTGTTTGCTGATGCGAATACCTGCCGCGGCGATGGTGACGGTTCCACGTTCCAGGGAGCCGTCACATGCGACTGTCCAACCGTTTCCTTCGCCGCCCGGTCGCGCCCGGCTTGCTGGCGGTCTGCGTCCTGGCCTCCGGATGTGCCACCACCGCGGCGCCGCCGAGCCCGCCACTCGTGGAAGAGGCGGTCAGGGTACCGCCCGATGCCATAGCACCCACGCTGATCCCCGTGGCCCGCTACGGCCGCTACACCCTGGTCGAGCTGGTGCCGGAACCTGCGCAGCGTGATCTCTTGCAGCAGGCGGTGGAGGTCTCGATTCCGCCCATGCTCGATGCCAGCGTGGGCGATGCCATGCGCCATGTGCTCCTGCGCTCGGGCTACCGGCTCTGCGATGCGCCCGAGGCCGCCGCGCTCTACGCGCTGCCGCTGCCCGCCGCACACCTGCGCCTGGGTCCGCTGATGCTGCGCGATGCCTTGCTGACCCTTGCCGGCCCCGCCTGGGAGCTGTCGGTCGATGACTTGACCCGCCAGGTCTGCTTCAGCCGGCACGGTGCTCCCACCTTCCTTTCCGCCATCCCGCCCGGCACCGCCACGCCCGCGCCGGCCGCCGACCGGCCCGAGGAGCTGCAGCCATGACCTTTCCCCAAGCGCCATCCGAGCGCAATTCCCGCACGCGCTGGCTCAAGATCGCCGCGGCCTTCTGGCTGCTGCTCATCAGTGCCGTGGCACTCATCAACAGCGTCGGCCTGTCGCGGCTCGCCGAACAGACCCAGAGCAGCGCACAGGATGCGCAGGTCAATGCGCTGGGCCTGCGCGTGGCCGATCTCGAACAACAGGCCGATGCGGGCAAGCGCCGGCCGGCGCCGATCAGCCAGGCCGAATTCGCCAATGCGCGGCAGGCGCTGGACGAACGGATGACGCGCCTCGAAGAGGCCGACGAGGCGAGGGCCCTGGCCATCGACCTGCAGACGCTGCAGACGCGCGTGAACGGAATCGAAACCCGCCTGAAGAAAACCCGGCAGGTGGCATCCGCCGCTCGCCCGCGCACTCCGGTTGCGACGAAGCCCAAGGTGCCGGAGCCGCCGTTCCGGGTGCTCGGCGTGGAGCTGCGGGGAGGCGAGCGCTTTCTGTCGATCACCTCCACCGCCGCGGCCTCGCTCGCGGGCGCCCGGCTGCTGCGCGAGGGCGACGCCGAGGGCGGCTGGCAACTGCAGTCCATCGAGGCGCAGGCGGGCGTGTTCCAGGTGAACGGTCAGACGCAGCGCGTTGCGGTGCCGTAGGAGGTGCCGTGACCCCCACGCTCACTTCGTTCGCTGCCCCCCGAGGGGGCTTCAGCCTCCTTGAGGCGGCTCGGCGGAGGCTGACCATGAACCTGCGGCCGTTGCTCGCTGCCGTCGTTCTGTTCGCCGCTTTCGGCGCATCCGCCCAGCCGGCCCCGGTGACGAACTCGCGCATGGTGCCCGCCCAGGTGCAGCCGGGCACTGATGCCGCGCTCGACGAGAGGCAGGCGCGGGAGTGGGGGCTTCACCCCGAAGAGTGGGCGCGTTACCGGCAACTGATGCAGGGGCCGCTCGGGGTCTATTCGCCCCAGCTCGATCCGCTCACGGCGCTGGGCATCGAGGCACGTAGCGAGGAGGAGCGCAGGCGTTACGCAGAGTTGCAGGTGCAGGCCGAGGCCCGGCGCGTCGGCAAGACGCTGGCCTACCAGCGCGCCTACGACGCGGCGTGGCAGCGCCTGTTTCCCGGCCAGCCGCGCGTGAGCCTGCCCGGCGCCAAGGCGCAGGGTGCCGGCAACACCGGCTCCGGGCGCCTGGCGGTCTTCGTCAAGGCCGACTGCGCACCGTGCGCGCAGCGCGTGCACCAGTTGCAGGCGGCCGGTACGGCCTTCGATCTCTACATGGTCGGCAGCCGTCAGGACGACGCGCGCATCCGGCAGTGGGCCACCCAGGCGGGCATCGACCCGGCCAGGGTGCGCGCCCGCACCATCACGCTCAACCACGATGCGGGACGCTGGCTGTCGCTCGGCCTGCCCGGCGATCTGCCGGCCGTGGTGCGCGAGGTGAACGGCCAATGGCAGCGGCAATAGGTGCTCCGGGCCGGGAGCGTCGGCCGTCCCGCATCGCCATCCGTTGCGCCAGCGCCATGCTGCTGCTCACCACCGGCGGCTGGGCGTTGGCCGCCCTGGCGCGGGAAGTGCCGCCGCCGGCCTATCAACTGGCGGCGCACCGTGCAGACGTGCCGGCGGCGGTGCTGTACGCGGTGGCCTTGCAGGAGAGCGGCGCCATGCTGCGCGGGCGCCTGATCCCCTGGCCGTGGACGCTCAACGTCGCCGGCTTGCCACAGCGCTATGCCACCCGCGCCGAGGCCTGCGCGGGGCTGCACCGTGCCCTCGCCCACACGCCGGCCAATCGCATCGACGCCGGCCTCGGCCAGGTCAATCTCGGCTACCACACGCATCGCTACACGCAGCCCTGCGAGCTGCTGGACCCGTACCGCAACCTCGCCATCGCTGCGGAAATCCTGCGCGAACAGCACACGCCGGGCGAGGACTGGCTGCTTGCCATCGGCCGCTATCACCGGCCCGCCGGCGGAGCACCCGCGGCGCGCTACCGGCGCAGTGTGCATCGGCACCTGACCCGCGTGCTCGACCCCGGCGTTCCCGTTCCCACCCTCCAGGCCACCACGCCATGAACCACATCGTTCTCATCGCCGCCATCGGGCTGCTGCCCACGACCACCGTCTTCGCCCAGACCGTCTCCGCGCCGTTGATCGTCGTCGAAGACCGCGGCGGCGACTCCGCGCTGCCGTACTACCAGTCGCTGAATCCTCAGCCGGACCAGGCCACGCCGCCGGCCCCGATGCCAGCCCCGCGCGTGGGCAACGCGGCCGACGCCGAAGCCGCCATGCTGCCGGTGCGCTCGACGCAACTGTCGCCGGGCGACGTGCAGCGCCGGGTCATCCGGGCGCCGGGCCTGACGGCGCTGTTCCTGATCGGCGACGACGAGCGGTCGCGCGCCTGGCTGCGGCAGCGGCAGGCGACGCTGCGAGAGCTGCAGGCCGTGGGCCTGGTGGTCAACGTGGAGTCGATGGCCGCGCTGACGGCGCTGCGCAGGCTGGCTCCCGGCCTGACCCTCTCGCCGGCCTCCGGCGACGACCTGGCCCAGCGCCTGGGTCTGCGCCACTACCCGGTGCTCATCACGTCCACCGGCGTCGAGCAGTAGGTGCGCAAATGGCCCAACCGCATGCGGTCGAGGTGCTGCTGCGGCCAGCGGTGGAGCTTTACACCGTGGCGGTCTGCACCGGCGCCGCGATTCTGTGCCTGGTGGCACCGTGGTCGCTCGCGCTGAACCCGCTGCTCGGCCTGGGCTCGGCGCTGGCCTTCCTGACCTTCGGCGCGATTCGCCTGCGCGATGCCTGGGCGATCCTGCGCTATCGCCGCAACATCCGCCGCCTGCCGCGCTACGTGATGACCAGTCGCGACGTGCCGGTGAGTCAGCAACGGCTGTTCGTCGGCCGGGGCTTTCGCTGGGAGCAGCGGCACACGCACCGGCTGATGCAGACCTACCGGCCGGAGTTCCGCCGCTACGTCGAGCCGACGGCGATCTACCGGGCCGCCCGGCGGCTGGAGGAGCGGCTTGAGTTCGCGCCGTTTCCCGTCTCGACGCTGGCGCGCGCGCTGGCCTGGGACAGCCCGCTCAACCCGGCGCGGCCGCTGCCGCCGCTCGGCGGAATGCCGCGCCTGCATGGCATCGAACCGGCCGAGGTCGACGTCACCCTGCCGCTGGGCGAGCGCGTCGGCCACAGCCTGGTGCTGGGCACCACGCGCGTGGGCAAGACGCGGCTGGCCGAGCTGTTCATCACCCAGGACATCCGCCGCAAGGTCCGCGGCGAGCACGAGGTGGTGATCGTCTTCGACCCCAAGGGCGATGCGGACCTGTTGAAGCGCATGTACGTCGAGGCCAAGCGCGCCGGGCGCGAAGGCGAGTTCTACGTCTTCCATCTGGGCTGGCCAGACATCTCGGCGCGCTACAACGCCGTCGGCAGGTTCGGGCGGATCTCCGAGGTGGCCACGCGCATCGCCGGACAGCTCTCGGGCGAAGGCAACAGCGCAGCGTTCCGCGAATTCGCCTGGCGCTTCGTCAACATCATCGCGCGCGCCCTGGTCGAGCTGGGGCAGCGGCCGGACTACCTGCTGATCCAGCGCCACGTCATCAACATCGACGCGCTGTTCATCGAGTACGCCCAGCACTACTTCGCCAAGAACGAGCCGAAGGCCTGGGAGATCATCGTCCAGCTCGAAGCGAAGCTGAACGACAAGAACATCCCGCGCAACATGATCGGGCGCGAGAAGCGCGTGGTGGCCCTCGAACAGTACCTCTCCCAGGTGCGCGTCTATGATCCGGTGCTCGACGGCCTGCGCAGCGCCGTGCGCTACGACCGGACGTACTTCGACAAGATCGTTGCTTCGCTGCTGCCGCTGCTGGAGAAGCTCACTACCGGCAAGATCGCGCAACTGCTCGCACCGAACTATTCCGACCTGTCCGACCCGCGGCCGATCTTCGACTGGATGCAGGTCATCCGCAAACGTGCGGTGGTCTACGTGGGGTTGGATGCGCTGTCCGACGCCGAAGTCGCGGCGGCGGTGGGCAACTCGATGTTCAGCGATCTGGTCTCGGTTGCCGGCCACATCTACAAGTTCGGCATCGACGACGGGCTGCCCGGCGCCGCGGTGGGCGCCAAGATTCCGATCAACGTCCACGCCGACGAATTCAATGAACTCATGGGCGACGAGTTCATCCCGATGGTCAACAAGGGCGGCGGTGCCGGCGTGCAGGTGACGGCCTACACGCAGACCTTGAGCGACATCGAGGCGCGCATCGGCAACCGTGCCAAGGCCGGCCAGGTGGTCGGCAACTTCAACAACCTGTTCATGCTGCGCGTGCGCGAGACCGCCACCGCCGAGCTGCTGACGCGACAACTGCCCAAGGTCGAGGTGTACGCCACGGCACTGATGAGCGGCGCCACCGACAGCTCCGACCCGCACGGCAATACCGCCTTCACGTCCAACACCCAGGACCGCATCAGCAGCAACAGCGTGCCGCTGATCGAGCCGGCGCATGTGGTGGCGCTGCCCAAGGGGCAGTGCTTCGCGCTGACCGAGGGCGGCAACCTCTGGAAAGTCCGCATGCCGCTGCCGGCACCCGACCCCGACGAAACCATGCCGGCGGATCTGCAGGAGCTGGCCGGCTACATGCGACAGCACTACGTCGAGGCAGGCGACTGGTGGGAGAACCAAGGCATCCCCGGCCTGCAGGACAAGGCGCTGCCCGATGACCTGCTGGACGACTTCAAGCAGATGGCCGCGGCTGAAGAGGCCGAAGCATGAGCGATCCGGCCGTCGCGGCACAGCGCCAGCAGCAACGACAGCAGGGGCTGATCGCCGGCTTGGTCACGCTGCCGTTCCGCTTCTTCGGCGTGCTGTGCGGCGCGCTGCTGCTGTGCATCCTGATCGAATGCGTCGGCATGCACTTCTTCTGGCCCGATCAGGGCTGGCGCCACGCGCAGGGCATGCTGCATTACGAGCTGGATCAGCTCTCCACGCATTTCACGCGCAGCGCGCTGGTGCAGGAGCCGGGGCGCACCGCGCACCGGCTGGTCGAGCAGGGCTACGACTGGCTGTTCGTGAAAAGCGGCCTGCTGGACTGGATACGCGACGCCTCGACGCAGGCCAGCGCCGGCAGCCACCGCCCGACCAAGGATTTCCGCTACTACATCGGCTTGGTCTACGTGAACGTGGAGAGCTACCTGATAGCGGCGGCCTACACGACGCTGGTCTTCCTCGTGCGGCTGCTGGTGCTGTGCCTGACCCTGCCGCTGTTCCTGATGGCCGCCTTCGTCGGGCTGGTGGACGGCCTGGTGCGCCGGGACATCCGCCGCTTCGGCGCGGGACGCGAGTCGGGGTTCATCTATCACCGCGCCAGGGCCAGCCTGATCCCGCTGGCCGTGCTGCCGTGGGTGACTTACCTGGCGCTGCCGGTCAGCGTAAACCCGCTGCTGATCCTGCTGCCCAGCGCCGCACTGCTCGGCGTGGCGGTGTGCATCGCGGCGGCGACGTTCAAGAAGTATCTGTGAAGTCCTTCTACTGGTGTCCAGCTGCCATCAGACCATCCGCGTCTGGTGAGCCATGCCCGGCGACAGCAGGTGAGCGATGTCCTCAAGAAGAGGGCGCAGTTTCGCGGGATCGGATTGAGCGATCGCCACCTTCGCTATCGCCGAGATGCTAGCGCTGGCACGGGCGCAAATGGCGGCGCGTCCAGACGATTCTGACCCAGCACGATGACGGTGCAATGGCTCTGTGCCCGTGTGATGGCGTTGTAGAGCAGCCTTCGCAAATGCTCGGCGCTGCCTGTGGCCGTGTGCGGCCAAAGCACAATTACGTTCGGAAACTCTCGGTTCTTGGCGCGCTGGATCGTCATGGCAAGATGGCCACGGTGCTGCCGGAAGCCCAGACGCGAACGGCTGCGCACGGCCTCCTGCACAAACTCGGTGACTTGCGCGGCGGTGAAGGCCGCTTGCCCGTGAGCCCGCCGCAAGCGGTCGATGCGGCTAAGGGCCTGCGCGATAGGCGCGTGTCCTGCCAAGGGCGTGAGAAGCGCGCGAAGATCGGCGCATGATGCGGCTTCCGGTAACGCGATATCGGCCAGCAAGGCGCTGGCTTCTTCATTGTCGTGACGATCCCATGTGTGCGGATACGGCCCGAAGGTCGCGCCGCTGTTTTTGCGAGTGTACTGCTTGGTCTGAACGGTATTGAGTGCGGCGCGGATAATCGTGTTGCGCCCATCCGGGGTGAGTATGACGACAGAGCCTTGGCGCTGCGCAATCTCGTTGGCAATCGCCCATGCCAGTAGCCCAGAATTGTTATTCTTTACAGGCACTTCGGAAAGCCGGAATCCTGCGCCGTTCCATGTTGTCCTGTTGTTGTAGGTGTTTGCGGTCAGAGCGGCCTTGATGTCCTGGCCATCACGCACCGCCAGTGCAGCGGCCAGCAATCCCTGCTGATTGGTGCGTTGGACCCGTGTGAGACGGTGGGTTTGGCCCGCGCCCTCAAGCCAGCCAATCAGCGACGCGGTGTCGCGACCGTCATGGAGACACTGAAATGCGTCCGCTGCCGCCACAATCCGGCAGGATTGCGAAAGTCCTTGCAGAATGCGCAGTCTGTGTTCGTCGAGGTCTTGCGCTTCATCCACCAAGATTAGGGGGAAACTCCTTGCCACCCATTTGCGGACGGCTTCCTCTTCAAGGAGCGATGCAGCAAGCGCGCACGGCCCGTCAAATTCGCTCAGAGCATCGGCCTGCTGCTGCATCGCGGGCGTAATCAGGCTTCGGCGCCGCGCGGCCAATGTCCGAGCGAACACATCGAAGGTCTGACAATCAAAGCGCCTGCGGAAAGCCGCATTCTCTCCAAGGCGCGCATCCAGGCGGCGGCGCGCGCCGTTCATGAAGGTGAGCGCCAGGAGCTTGTGTCCTTCACCCAGCGCTCCATCCTGCACGAGTTCTCCTGCTCGGCCCACGAGGTTATGGGTCTTGCCGGTGCCCGCCGCGCCCTCGAAGAAATCGAACGTCATGGCGGCACAAACTGGAAAACGTGCATGGCAGCGGTCGAATCCGCCGGGATGCGCGCAAAAAGCGGTGTATTGGCGTTGGCGGGATCGCGCAGCACGTCGCACAGGGCATCGAGCAACTGCGCGGCGCGCACCCGGCAGGCCGCATTCGCCATGAGCGTGACGACGGCGCTTTCATGGGTCGGCGCGTAGGATTTCCGGGTAAGCAAATGTGCGGTGAGCGCCCCACGGTCGGCGAAAGGAGCACCCAGCGCGGTTCCGAGCGCGGCCAGCATCGCGGCTTCATCCGCGCCCGCAATCCACGAAACCACATGCTCCATCGCCCCGCCCTGCGGCCAGAACACGACGCAGCGCGGCGGCGGATTGCTGCCCTTCACCGCATCGAAGTAGCCGCGCCCGTCATTGTCCCCGTCCACAAGGATGCAGGGCCGCGCGTGAACGGCGCTGACCAGCGCGAAGGTGTCGGCAATCTTGGCGTCGATGGTCGGCACGATGCCAACGAAAGTGGAGAGAAGCGGCGTACTCGCTTGCGCGTTATCCCAACCCTGATTCTGTTCAAGAGCGGTTTGCAGCGCCTCAAGCCATGCCACGTCTGAAACCCCTTCGGGGATCAGGACGCATTCGTGCATGAGCGCGGCCACCAGCTTCTGCCGCCATGCGTAGAGCAAGTGCTGCTGGTGGTTAGTAGGCTGCGCGGGCACAGCGTCCATCAGTGGCTTGGCGCTCAACGCGCCCTCGCGCGTTTCGATAAAGAGCGTATCGGGAGCCGGAAACATTGCGGCCACGATGGGCGAATGCGTCGTGACTATCGTCTGGTTGCACAGCGCATTGAGGCGGTTGACCAACCGCTTTTGCTGCGAGGGCTGGATGTGCAATTCCGGCTCCTCGACGGCCAGCATGAAGGACTGGCCCGTTTCCGCGCGCGCCTTGCCGAACTGCATGAGCAATAGAAGGCTTTGAAGGGAGACAAGGCCCGTGCCCTGCCGCTGCGAGGGCAGGGTTGGCCCCGTGCCTTGCACGAAGTGCGGCACCACGCTTTCCAAGACTGAGTCGCTGTCAGTCGCGGTCAGGCGCAACTGGAGTTTTGGGGCGCTGGCCATGAGCGCTCGCAACTCGTCATTGGCCGCGCCGACGATCTCGGAAAGCCCCGGCTGGTCTTCGAGCCGCGCACCGTCCGGCGGGCTCCAGAGTCTCCGGCGCTCGGCGCGCACTGCCTGCGCGGGCATGTCCCCACGCGTCGCCACGACGCGGCGGAACAACTCCGAGGAAAAGGAAATCCAGCGGTCCCATGTGCGCGAGGCCGGGACCAGAAAGAAGCCCAACTCCTGGAGAACTTTGGTGTGGATCGTGCGCAGGTGCGCGTCTTCCGCGAACGGATCGCCCAGTGTGGCCTCGTCATCCACGAAGAAACGGAGCGTTTCGGCTTCCAGTTCGTCCAGGTCGAAGCGCGCAGCAAAACCGATCTGCACTGCCAGATCGGTATGCTGCGCGTCCGGCGCGGCGCTCAGTGTCTTGGCTTTCGGGTCGAACCATTTCTCGACGCCGCGTTCGGGGCTGAACCAAGACGAATGGTGGTGCGGGTCGTTGGGCGTAAAGCCCGTGACGGTGGCGATGCACAGTATGCGGGCGGCTTCGTCGGGCGCGCTGCAATGAAAGTCATGCTCAGTCAGACGGCGCACCAAACGGTCTCGCCCGAAAAGCAACGCCAGCGCCTCGATCACCGTGGTCTTGCCGCTGTTGTTCGGTCCGACCAGCACGGCGTGACGGCCCAGCATAATGTCTGCTGAGCGCACCCCCCGAAAGCCGGAAATTTTCAGGCGGACAACATGCACTTCGGCGCTCCTTCATTTCCTAACTCGACCATGTTGCCCCCGAACTCGCCAGTATCAGGATTTTCTCCATCCGCCCCAAGGCCATCGCGCGATTCTCCTTACTGCTACTTCACCACCTCCATCAACTTCCCGAAGCTGTCCACCACGTCGTACTTGACGTTCTCCGGGGCATAGCGGCGGTTCATCTCGTCGAAGAACTTGCGGGCGCACTTGATCTTGGTTTTCTCGATCTCGCGCAGTTCCATCGTTGACATGGAGCCCTTAGTTTCGGCGACGAAGTAGATGTGTTTGACCACACCCTCCTTGAAGCTGATGGCCCAGTCCGGGTTGTAGTCGCCCACCGGCGTCGGGATCAGGAAGCCGCGCGGCAGCTTGGCGTACACCACCACGTCACTGCTGGTGTCCAGCTCCTTCACAAAGCTGCGTTCGATATTGGAGTCGGTCAGCACGTAGTCGTAGATGTGCCGTTGCAGCTTGTCTCCGGCCTTGCTGAAGTCCTGTTTGGTCTGCCCGGCAGTGAAGATGTCGAGGTCGAACTTGTCCTCGACCGGGTCGTAGGCCAGATGCTCGATGATGACCGTGGCCTTCTGCTCGTTGATGAGCCGCGTGGCCTCGGCGATGAAGCTCTCCGGGTTGGTCTTGAACTGGGCGAAGACCGCGACGTTGATGCCTTTGAGCACTTCGGCCACCGTCCGGCGCGTCAGTTGCGTGCCCTCGGCCAGCTTGCCGATCAAGTCATACTTGACCGCCGAGTGGATCGAGTTCCGGTTCGTTTCGGTTTCCGTGGCCTTCAGTGTGAAGGCGTTGCCTTCCTTGATGCCGTCGTAGGTCACGGCGGCAGCTTGCTCGCCGTGCTGGATCGTGTATTGCAGCGGCGTCACTCGTAGGCTGGCATCGATCTCCTTTACCGCCTTCTGCACCAGCTCGTCCGAGTCGAACTCGACGCTGTACGCAGCCTTGCGATTGATGCGGCTCCACAGCGCCTTGAACTCCTGCTTCTCGAAGTTCGCATTGAGTGGGTTCTTCTTCGGACGGCGGTCGTCGCCGATGTCGGGCAACTGGCTGGCACTGAACACGCTGTCGATGAGCTGGAACACCTGCTCGGCGTGCGGCTTCAAGTCGTCTGGCAGGTCGGCCAGCGTTCCGGCCTTCTTGGCATCGTGATACGTGCCTGCGATCCGATCCGAATCGTCGGTGTAGTCGTTCTTGACCAGATAACGGTAGATTTGCTTCGCCAATTGCGGCGTGACCTGTACGTCGCCGGCCGGCGTCTTGAGCACCTTGCCGGTGAAATAGTCCTCGTTCGCCACCCTTGGCCGGGCGGACAGGGAATCGCTGATGTCCTTTTGCAGCGCCGCCACGAAGTCCTTGTAGCTCTCGCTGGCTACCACGGTCAGGATGTTCACGTCGTGGACGATGGCCGGGTGATCCATCCGGTCGCCTTGCTGGTTGACCGACAGGCGCAGGCCACGCCCCACCTCCTGCCGGCGTGAAATGGTGTTGTCACTGTGCTTGAGCGCGCAGATGACGAACACATTCGGGTTGTCCCAGCCCTCCCGCAGCGCCGAGTGCGAGAAGATGAAGCGCACCGGCTCGGTGAGCGACAGCAGCCGTTCCTTGTCCTTCAGGATCAGGTCATAGGCGTCCACGTCATCAGACAGCCCCGCGTTCTCGCCGCGCGCCGCCACGTCCGAATCCACCTGCCGTTTGCTCTTCTTGTCGATGGAGAAGTAGCCGCTGTGGGTCTTGTCCGCCGCAATGCCCTTCAGGTATTTGACGTAGGCCGTCTCATCCAGGTCGAGCATCTCGTTCAGGTACTGGGTGTATTCCTCCTCGAAGATGCGGGCGTACTCGCCTTTTTCATCCGCCGCCGCGTAGTCGCGGTACTTGGCCACTTCATCGATGAAGAACAGGGTCAGCACCTTCACGCCCTGTTGGAACAGCGCCTGTTCCTTGTCAAAGTGCGCCTTGACTGCCTCTCGAATCTGGATGCGGCGCAGCGCCGGTTCATTCACATCGCCCGTGGCGTCGCCAACCACCAGTTCGACGCCATTGGTGAAGCTCAGCGTGTCGGTGTTGGCATTGATGTCCGCCACAACGTAGTTGCGGTACTGATCCAGTCCGCCCGACAGGTCGAACAGGTTGTCGCCCTTGCCGATCTTGCGCACCACGGGCCTGATGTCGCCATTGGCAAGCTTACGCTCCAACTCCACGCGCGCCTCGGGCGGCTTCTTGGTGGAAATGTCGATGGATTGCAGATACAGGTAGGCGTTGGTGCCCGCCAACCCCTTCACCGCGATGCCGCGCACGGCGATCTTCTTCACCAGCTTCTGGTTGTAGGCGTCCAGCGCGTCCAGTCGGTGGATCTTGTTGTGCGTGGTCTTGTGGGTGGCGGAGTAGCGCAGCACCATCAGCGCCTTGAACTCCTCCAGCGACTTCAGCGTCTGCGTGCCTTCCATTTTCTGCGGCTCGTCCAGAATCAGAATGGGCCGGTTGGCGCTGATCACGTCGATGGGCTTGCGCGACTGAAAGTCGTCCAGCACGTCGTAGATGCGGCGGTTGTCCGCCCCGCGCGAGGCGAACGCCTGCACGTTGATGACCATCACGTTGATGCCCGCATCCGACGAGAAACTCTCCAGATGGTGCAACTGCTTGGAGTTGTAGATGAAGAAGCGCGCTTTCTTCTGATAGCTCTCCAAGAAGTGCTCGGCGGTGATCTCCAGCGACTTCGCCACGCCCTCGCGGATAGCGATGCTGGGTACGACAATGATGAACTTGCTCCAGCCGTACTGTTTGTTCAGCTCGAAGAGGGTCTTGATGTAGCAGTAGGTCTTGCCCGTGCCGGTCTCCATCTCGATGTCGAGGTTGACGCGAGCGACCTTGGTCTTGACCAGCGCATCGGAGATGGGCAGGTTTTGCGACCGCTGCACCTGATGGATGTTGTCCAGCAGGGCCGTGTCCGAGAGCACGAGATCGGCGTTCTTAAACCCGGCCTCCGTGAACAGATCGTCGATTCCCTTCTTGGCCTTGCCGGGATCGATGCGGTAGCTGATCGCCTCGCTCGATGCGAGCGGCTGCCCCTTGAAGCAGTCCACCACGGTCTGCACGGCGGCGGTCTGGTAGGCCTGAGTCTTGAACTTCAGTTTCATCGCCCTTCCCCTCAGATGCTCTTGACTTCGGTGGCGGGCGATAGCAGCTTGAAGATCTGCTCCACGTTGATCTTGACCGCGCTGTCCTTGAACCCCGCGTCGCGGAACACCACGCGCAGGGGCTTGTGCGTGGCCAGCTCCTTGACGAAGGCTTCATCCACACCGCTGTGGGCGTCGAAGCAGGCGGCCAGCGCGTTGCCGTCCACGAAGAACACGTCCTTGCCTTGGATGGCCTTCTTCTCGATGGGCAAGGCGAGGTCAACGCCCCAATCCAGCATCACCTGAAAGAGCAGGTCTTCCGGCGTACGGTCGGGCTTGATGTTGTCCACGAACAGGCCCAGGTTTTCCTTCGCAAGAGCATCGGGCGCGTAATAGACATCTGCCATGTTCGAGGTGTCGATCTTGAGGACGCGGAAGCCAACATCACGGTTCCACTCTTGCGCGCCTTCCTTGCTACGCAACGCCACACCTGCGCGGCGGGTTCGTTCCTTCGAGATTTCTGAAATGAGCGGTTTCAGGCCAACTTGCATGCAGAATTGAAATGCCTCCTTTGCATCCTTGCTGTCCTGCCCGATTTCTTCGGGGTACTGCACGCTGATGAATCGGCGATTGCTGCCATCACGGCGGCTGATTTCCATCGTCGCGTGAGCCAGTGTTGAAGACCCGGCGAACAGGTCAAGGCAGATGTCTTTCGGCCCGGTCATGAAGGAGATGAGCCGCTCCATCAGTAAGACGGGCTTGGGGTTCGAGAAGACCTTCTTGCCCTCTGGAAAGAGAGTTCTCAGGTCGTATGCGCCAGACCGTCCATCGAGATCGAACACGCTGGACAATTTGTCCTCGAATTCGTAGGCATACGCCTTCAATTCGATGAGCTTGCTTTCGTCCTCACCGAACAGAACCTTCTTCTGGTCAAGCAGCCGCTTCATGGTTTCTTCGGGAAATCTATATCCCATTAGCGGTTGCTTGCACGGCCTCTTGGTCGTCGGATGAAGCACGTCATACCGATAGCCTTCCTTGCCAGGGTTGTGAACACTACGACTTCCTGCATAAACCCCGGTTTTGTCGATGAACTTGTAATCCGCCAATGGGCCGAGCTGATCCTTGTT
Source organism: Pseudomonadota bacterium (assembly GCA_020160875.1). Taxonomy (GTDB): domain Bacteria; phylum Pseudomonadota; class Alphaproteobacteria; order Rhodospirillales; family Rhodospirillaceae; genus SHVO01. The sequence goes on along the minus strand of JAIUPE010000016.1, from coordinate 18,289 downwards.
CTCGCGATACCACTCGGTGTAGGCGGCCTGTAGCCGCCCGGCGTCACTGGGATGCTTCGCGATCAGTTCATTACCAATCTTGACGAGAACTTCCTTGATGTCGGAGACCGAACTTTTCCATACGCCCTCAAGGTCAGTCTTGCTTCTAGCAAAGACGTGGATGCTCTCGTGTTCGACAGCGATGTTGCTTGGGTTGTTGTCGGTGGCGTTCTTCCAAATCAAGGTTCCGAGGAAGTTCGACTCGCCAAAAACCTCGTAGCACAGGTGCAGCGCATTGGCGGTTTCTGCGTCGTCAATGGAGATCGCAATGACGCCAGCCGGTGCCATGAGATTGCGCGCTACGCGAAGCCGCTGATACATCATTCCGAGCCAGTCCGAATGGAACCGGCCATTGGCTTCAGTGTTGGCAACGAGCCGGTTGCCTTGCTCGTCTGACTGATTGCTTTGAGTCAGGTATTCGTAGGTATTGCCAACAAAATCATCCCGGTAGACAAGATTGTTTCCTTTCTTGCGGTTGTACGGGGGATCAAGGTAGATCAGCTTCACCTTACCCAGATACGTCTCCTGCAAAAGCTTCAACGCCTCCAGGTTGTCGCCTTCGATGAACAGGTTCTTCGTCGTATCGAAGTCCACGCTCTCGTCGCGTACCGGGCGCAGGGTTTTGGCGATGGGCGCGTTGGCCGTCAGCAGCGCCTCGCGCTTGCCCGGCCAGTTCAGGTGGTAACGTTCTTGAGGGCCTTCGACGATGGATGCCGAAAGCTCCTGCTTGAGCTGGTCGAAGTCCACCGCCAGCGTGACGCTGCCGTCCTCGCCCCGTGCCTCGGTCACGCAACCCGGGAACATCTCGCGGATGCGCGCGATGTTGTCTTCGGTCAGGTTGGGCGAGTGCATTTTTAACTTATCCATTTGCAGTTCTCAGAAAGTATTCAGATTCGTTGGAATGAGACGGGCGATTACGCAAACAATCCCATCAAGGGCTCAGGGCAACCTCGTAGCGCCCTGACGCTGCCGAAGGCTGTCCGCCCAGGCCGCCAACGCATCAATCTCTGCCGTCAGTGCTTCTGGCCTCGGCAGCGGGCGGTTCAACGCTGCGGCGGCACTATGTAGCAGTTCAGAACAGCGACCAAATCCGTCCCGCATGGCCTCGCAGTCGGGAACCGTGATCGCGGTCAGCTTGACCAAGCCAGGCGTCTTCACTTCGTTGGACAGTCGCCGGATGACGTGCCCGACAGCTTCTTCAACCGCGATCTCCCACGTATCGCGCAACGTTGCGGCGATGGATTTGACGGACTTTCGCCACTCGTCGTGATTGCCTTGCTCGAAATGGTAGCGTTCACCCGCAAGCTGATTGCTCAGGCTTGTGGTGATGTCACTGACCCGACGCGCTTTGAATGGCGGCTCGCTGCGGCAGAAGCCTGCCTTGTCAGCACCCCGGCTGATGGAGCTAATCGAAACCGGCGGCTTTGGCTGCGCATCGTCAGCCGCGCGATTCAACTCGAACAGGAACGCCAGGTCATGAGTGAAGACGATGACCTGGCGATGAGCGGCCTCAGCAACCAGGCGTTTAGCTACAGCCTCCCGGTGCATGTGGTCGAGCGAGGAAACGGGATCGTCAAAGACGATGCCGGACTTGTTTTCGGTGGTGGCGAGTTCGGCCATGAACGCGGCCAAGGCAACGCAGCGATGCTCGCCTTCGCTCAAAACCTGTCCCACCGCAGCCGTGGGCTTCCGTGTAAGTGCGACCTTGAAGCGAGGGATGCCCTGAACGCTGTTTTGCTGTCGAAGCTCCACAGCGAGGCCAGCAATCTCGAAGCTCGCCACCTCGCGAGCAAATTGCGCGCGTAGCGCGTCCGTCACCAAAGCCTGAGCGATCTCGGTGCTCTTTGTGGTGACGCGGTTGGTAGCAGTGTCCCGCTGGGCCGTCTCAAGCAGTGCGATTTTCTTCTGGCGTTCGATTTCGGCGAGAACATCGGCTTTGATGCCACCAAGCCATTGCCGATCCACAAGCTCGGCCCTTTCGGTAAGCAAGGCGGCGCGAGCTGGAGAGCCAGCCTCTGCGGCAAGGGCGTTCGCCCGAGTCTCAATGCCCGCTGCTTGATCGACCAGCGCCTGACGCGAATATTCCGTAACGGGCACGTCAATAGCGGCGCTTGGATTTGCGTGGCGTCGCCTGATCTGGCGATGACGCCACAGGGCGCGAAGGGTCGCGCCCCTGATCTCCATCGCCAAGGCATCCTGGCGCAGTTCGTCGCGGACGGTTGCCACAATGTTCGCCAGCTCGGTCAACGAAACAGCCTCACCCTTGAACGTTGCCAGCGCCCTGTCGTATGCGACGCGCGCAGCGGCGGCACGTTGCTGGCTGTCGTCGCGCACAAAAGCCTCGAAGCGATTGAGGCGGTCAGCAGCGACGGGCGTCAATTCCTGCTGGCAAAGCACGCATACGGTGCCGGGGTCCGTCACGGGGAATCGCCGTTCGGGATAGGCTTCCGCGTCAGAAAATGCTCGGGCACTGGCCCATAGCGCCTGCCAAACCTCCGACCCAATCTGCGGCAACGGTTCGTCGCGGAAAAGCGCACTGGAAGCAGCTTCTGCCGCCCGGCGCGCGGCATCGCTATCAACGGCAAGGCGGCGCAGGTTATTGGCGGTATCGTCGCTGATTGAAGCAAATAGCCGATCCAGGCGCGCAACGTGCCCATCAACCTTGGTCTTCAACGCCACAAGCTGGCGCGCCGCGCGAGCCGGATCACCAGCCAGGTCCGCCGTGAGCTGCGCCCATCGGTCTTGCTCTGCTTGCGTGAGCGTGGCCAACGCTTCGACCGTCGCCGGCGCAGTGTTGGCGGTGAGCCGGGCCATGAGCCTGCCAACCGCTGTGTCCCTGCTGCATGCCGGCGTCCTGATCGCCTCTGGCGTTTGCGCCTTTATCTGCGCAATCTCGGCCGCCAGCTTGTCCTTGACCGACTTACAGAGCTGCGCCAGCGCACCCAGCAGTTTGAGCGGAAACGGCGTGTAAGCCACGTCATTCGTATCGTCAACGTGGACGTTCGCGGTGCGGGAATCGAACACACTGATGCCTGAAAGCGCGGTGTCGGCAGCCTGACCAAGCTGCCAAGCGCAAGTGCGGTTCTGGCCGCTGATCGCGTATTCAATCGTGGCGCTCGGCGTGCCTGGCGCAACGTCATAGATGTCGGGCGCGATTTCCTCGGCTCGGCCAGGCATACGGGCGCGACACACCTTCTTGAGAATCCGCGCGTAGCCGGATTTTCCCGATCCGTTGTCACCATAGATGATCGTCAAACCGACACGGTGGAGCGTCAGCCGTTGGTCGGGAGCCAGGGCGTTGACATGCCGGACTCCATGCATTTGCCGCAGATAGACTTCCCCCTGATCGCGGCTCGGGCCGCGAAGGTGCCCCGCCTCCAGCGGGACCGCCGGAATGTCGCCCTTGCAGATGGAAGCCAACTCGTCGATCTCGGCCGGCTCCAGGGCCGCTTGCGTTGCAAGTCGGCGCAGTGCGTCGCGCTGCCAGTCGGGAGTGGAACTATTAGCAGACCACGCAAGAATATCGGCGAGCGCCTGTGCTTCCGTCGTCATACGCCTACGCTCCTCAATTCACGCCCGCTGAGGAAGCGGTCATCGCGCACTTTGACGATGTTCGGCAGTTCTTCCTTTTCAGAGGGCTGTTTGTCGGCATTCGGTGTTGAGTTCTGGTTCATTTGGTCAGCGCCTCAAATTCGGTTTTCAACCTCCGCACAGAGGCATTGATTTCCACCTTGCGGTTGAACTGCTTTTCCTTCTCCAGCCGCGCCGTGGTCTTGTCCAACTCGCGCTGCTTGGCCTGCGCCTGCTCCACGCGCGCCACCAGTTCAGCCAGCGTCTCCTGCGGCCGCGCGGGCAAGGGAATCAGGCGGTACAGCAGTTGCTCGTACAGACCGCCCATGTGCAGGGCAACGGGCATGGCGGTGCGCTGGCAATCGACCGGCAGCCAGTCCGTCGCAAAGTAGTCCGAGAGCACCCAGCGGCTGGCGTCGGATTCGTTCGGTCGCTTGTAGGCCGCGAGCACCTGCGTTTTGCCCTCGAACGCCAGCTCGAACAGGATGGGGAACGGGATGGCCCCGTCGATGCAGCGCAGCACATCGCGGTGTAGTTCCGGCGTTTTGAGCTGGAGGCTGAAGACCTGAATCTCCGGCACGCCGGGTGAAGCAAGAAGATTGATCGTTTCCGGTGCCAGCTTGAACGCCCAGACGATCTGCTCCACCTGCCTGACGAACAGGTCTTTCAGCCGGGTGTTGGCTCCGCTGTGCTCGTACACCTTGTTTTTGGGCAGCGTGCGGCCGAAGGCGGCCTGCGCGGGATAGACGATGAAGGCCGGGTGCTGTGGCGCCGGGCTGGGCTGGGTCATCCGGCCTCCTGTATCACCAAAAAGGCGATCAGCTCGAAGTCGTCCAGCCCCTTGATGGTGTGCGTGAGCGCCGTGGTCTTGCCGCCGGTGAACAGGCTGTCGAGGTCTTTCTCTTCCTTGACCTCGATCATCGAGCGAATGGCCATGTTCAACAGGTCGGAATACGGCTGCATCTTGCGGCCGTCCGCCGTGGTCTTATTGAAGCGATGGCAGGCGTCGATCATCGGCTCCGCCTGTCCCTTGCAGCACGAGCGGGTCAGGTCGAGCAGGCGCTTGACCTCGGTGTGGTCGTGGACGACCTCGCCATTGTTGTTGATGTAGATGAGGTAGTACGGATGCAGGCGGTTGTGCTGCGGCAGGTGCGCGGGCGGGTTCACGCCCGAATTGCGGTTGCGCAGCGTGAAGATCACGCCGGGCGCGAGGCCCAGATCGGCGTTCGCAGGCACGACGGCGTGCAGGCCGTTGGGGGATTTGTCGAGTTCGCCGTGGGTCTTGACGTAGTTCAGCAAGTCCATGCGGAAGTCGTTGAGGCCCAGGTCGGTGATGGAGACGCCGGTCTTCAGGTCTTCCAGCTCGATGACTTCCTCTTGCAGGCGACGCAGTTGCTCCTTGCGGTAGGACACGTCGTTGGCCTGCGCGGAGATGACGTTGTCGTCGCCCGTGGCGGTGACGTCCACGATCATCATCCGGTTCTCGACGCGCTCCTTGAGGTTGATGTATTCGTCCAGCGAAATGTCTGGCCAGTAGTTCACCAACTGGATGCTGTGGTTGGGCGAGCCGATGCGATCCACGCGCCCGAACCGCTGGATGATGCGCACCGGGTTCCAGTGGATGTCGTAGTTGATGAGGTAATCGCAGTCCTGAAGGTTCTGGCCTTCGGAGATGCAGTCCGTGCCGATAAGCAGGTCAATTTCCGCCGGTTCGTTGGGCAGGACGATGGCCTTTTCCTTCGAACGCGGCGAGAACAGCGTCAACAGTTCCTGAAAGTCATACGTCTTGGGCAAGGTGGTCTTGGGCCGATCACTGCCGGTGACCTTGCCGGTGTGCAGTTGCTGGCTAGCCAGCAGCTCGGGCGCGAGGTTGGCGTAGAGATAATCCGCCGTGTCGGCAAAGGCGGTGAAGATCAGCACCTTCTTGTTGCCCGGGTTGATGGGGTTGGCGATCTTCTCCAGCACATGGGCTTTGAGGTGCTGGAGCTTGGCGTCGTTGTCGGGCGTGATCTTCGCCATTGAGGCCAGCAACGCCTCGATGCTGGCGAGATCGACCTTGAGGTCGTGCTCCCAAGAGGGCAAGTCCATGTCGGCCAGATTGATCTTGACCTTGCCGCCGATGTCGCCGCCCCGATCCAACTCGTCGAGCAGGTCGTCGTCCTCGGCATCGATGCTTTCCAGCACTTCGGTCAGGTCACCAACACTGGCGGCGCCGCCGGTCTGGTTGAAGGCCGCGATCTTCGCCAGCGTGTTCTGGTGGTTGGCTTGCAGGGATTGCAGCGTGAGCCGGAACGACTGGACGGAGCTTTCCAGTCGCTTGAGCAGGTTGACCGTCATCAGGGCCTGCAAGCTCTTTTCGCGGTCAACCTGACGAAGCGTGCCCTTGCCGCCGATCTTGGTGTCGTAAAGGTCTTCGTACTTCCTCAGGCGGCTGGGCAGGATATAGCTGACCGGGGCATAGACGGCGAGCTTGAGGCTGGACAGTTGCCCGAAAATCTCGTTGAAGCCCATCACGTCCGACCGCTCGGTCAAGGGCCGATGGAACGACAGCGGTTTGCGGCGTTCGGGGAAGTGGCCGATGTCCTTCGTGTCGTAGAAGGTCTGGATGTGCCTGCGCGAGCGCGCGATGGTGACGCTGTCCAGTAGCTCGAAGAAGTCGAAGTCGAGCGCATCCAGAATTGCGCGCGGCGTGCGCTCTTCCGGCGGCAGCTTCGACCACGCATTGAAGGCTTTCTGCGCGTTGCGGAAGACTTCCTCGACCGACTTGCTGGTGCGCAGCTTCTTGCTGAGGTTCTCGGAATCGCCCTCGTAGGCCAGTGCAAGCTGGTTGCGCAGGTCAGTGAAGCGGTTGTTGACCGGCGTGGCGGAGAGCATCAGCACTTTGGTCTTCACGCCCTCGCGGATGACCTTGTTCATCAGCTTCTGGTAGCGGGTTTCCTTGTCCTTGAAGGCGTCGTTGTTGCGGAAGTTGTGCGACTCGTCGATGACGACGAGGTCGTAGTTGCCCCAGTTGATGCGGTTGAGCGGCGTGCCGAATGATTCGCCGCTGGTGCGGCTCAGGTCGGTGTGGCAGAGCACGTCGTAGCTGAAGCGGTCGCGGGCGAAGATGTTGGTCTTGAGGTTGCGGTTGTAGTTGAGCCAGTTGTCCGCCAGCTTCTTCGGGCACAGCACCAACACCGAGCGGTTGCGCAGCTCGTAATACTTGATCACCGCGAGCGCGGTGAAGGTTTTGCCGAGGCCGACGCTGTCGGCGAGGATGCAGCCGCTGTAGGTTTCCAGCTTGTTGATGATGCCGGTGGCCGCATCCTTCTGGTAGTTGAAGAGCTTGTTCCAGATCAGCGTGTCCTGATAGCCGGTGCGGTCGTTGGGCAGGACGTCTTCGTCGATGTCGTCGAGGAACTCATTGAAGATGTTGTAGAGCATCAGGAAGTAGATGCTCTCCGGCGAGTTTTCCTGATAGACCGAGGCAATGTGATCGCAGATTTGCGCGGTGACGTCTTCGAGTTTTTCCGGGTCGTTCCAGATTTGATCGAACAGGCTCAGGTAGGTGGCCGTGAAGCTCGGCTCGTCCATCTTGTTGACCAAGTTAGAGACGGCGTTGCCTTGCTGGTAGCCCAGATCGACGGCAGTGAAGCCATGCAACGGGAGGTAGGCGGCGCTGGCCTCGGCCGATTGCACGCAGGCGAACTGCTGCATCGGAGCCTTGCTGCGGTTGCTGCGGAACCTAGCCTTGCGTTGCAGCCAGTCCGCGCACTCCTTGGCAATGGCGCGCTGCGTGAGCTTGTTACGCAGTTGAATCTCGAACTCGCTGCCGTAAAGGCTGCGCTCGCGGTCGAGCTTGGGAATGTGGAACTCCCGGCGCTCACGGCGAATCTTGTCCGTCACCTCATCCGTCACGAAGGCGGGCGCGGTGAAGATGAAGTGCAGTTCCTCGATCTTTTCCAGCTCCGCCTTCAGCGCCTCGTAGGCGTACATCGAGAAGCAGGACGCCGCGACCTTCAGCCGTGCACCCGGCTTCAGCGTTTGCTTGAGGTCGTCGCCGAGCAGGCGGTTGACGTTGTCGATGATCTCCATCAGGCAGTCATCCTCGAAGGCTTGGCTCGGTGGGCGTTCATTTCGCCTCCGGCTTTTCCGACTGAGCCGCGATCCAGCTGTCGATGTCCGCCTGCCGGAAGCGCCATATCCCGCCCACCTTAAAGGCCGGAATCTTCTTGGCGGCCGCCAAGCGATAGACCGTGCGCTTGCCCACCTTCAGGTAGGCCGCCACTTCATCGAGGGTCAATATCTGTCCGGGCTCGTCTTTCATTGCTTCCTCACCCAGTGAGGGTGGCACAGGCGTTGGTGACAATCCTGGCAAGTGTAGAGCAAACTAGTGCAATGCTGAACAGCTAAATGCGCCGTTCGCCGGCGCGAGGTCATCCAGTTCGTGAGGGGATAGCCCCACCACGGGGGCGAGCGCCACGTCGCGTCAAGCCGCCACCGCGGTGACGACCTCGGCCAGCGAACAGAAGTAGGCGCACCGCGCCAGCAGGGTTTCCACATCAGTGACCGGCCCGTCTTGCTCTAGCAGCCAGGTCCTGGACTCCCGGCCCTTGTCCGGAAGCGGCGCTACGCCAACCATCGAGGCAAATCCGGTGCACCGCCCGTTCCGATTCTTTGCGGCACACCCAAGCTTCACGCCGCAGCATCCCGCCATCCAGACGAATGCGGAACGGCGTGATGACACCCCTTGGCAACCCGACGACTCCCTGCCGCCGTGTGCCGGCCCTGGCCTTGGCGCTGACCATCGCGCTGGCCGGCGCATCGCCCGCATCGGCCGCCGACAGCCTCGCCTCGGAGCGTGAGCAGCTCGCCGCGCTCGCCCGCCAACTCGACCTGATCGACAGCCTCGCCGAGCACGCCGCCAATACCGCTCCGCAGGAACGCACCCGCTACCACTTCGACTACGCCCGACTGCGTGCCGACCTGAAGCGCGTTCGCGCCGGCCTGCAGGACTACCTCGTACCCCAGCGCGCCCAGCCGCGCGATCCCGTCCCGCTGGCCGGCGACTACGTCCGCCGCGACCGCGCCGACGACGAGGAGCCGTCGCCATGACGCCCTCTGCCGATCAGGTCGCCGCCTTCCAGGCCAACGGCGGATTTGCGCCTTCGGCCGTCTCTGCCGTGGTGCTGGGCTTCGTGTTCGCCGTGTTGCTGCTGTGGGGCGTGTGGGCCATGCGCACCGCCTACGTCGGCTGGGCCGAGCACCGCATCACCGAACGTCAGTTCCTCGCCGTCGTCGTGCGCTTCGTGGCGATGTACCTGGTGCTGACCTTCTTCCTCCTCTCCTGACCGTCACGAAGGGCCATACGCCATGAACACGCCAACGACATCCCATCGCATTCCGTTCCGCATCGTTGCACCGCTGCTGCCGCTGGCGCTCGCGGGCCTGCCGCTGTCGGCCTTCGCGCAGGGCCTGCCGACCATGGAGGACCCTTCGCGCGGCCAGGGCAGCGGCATCCTGCAGACGTTGCAGAACTACGGCTACGACATCGTGCTGCTGATCGCGCTGCTCGTGGTCGCCTCGATGTTCGTCGGTGTCTGCTATCACGCCTACACCCGCTACTCGGAGATCCACACCGGCCGCGCCACCTGGGGCCAGTTCGGCCTGACGGTCGCCGTGGGCGCGATCCTGCTGGTGGTCGGTATCTGGCTGCTCACCAAGGCCACCGGCGTGCTGTAAGGGCGGCAAGCGATGACTGTCCCTTCGGAGAGCCCGCACGACACGCTGGTGACCTTCCTGCCGCACCGGCTGAACCGCCAGCCGGTGGTCGTGCGCGGGCTGACCGCCGACGAGTTGTGGATCTGCGCTGGCCTGTCGGCCGCAGCCGGGTTTGCGCTCGGCCTGCCGCTGGCCTGGCTCACGCACAGCATCGCCATGGTGCCGACGCTGATCGTCGCCGGCATCGCGCTGGGCGTCTTCGTCGGCGGTGGTTTCCTGCGCGCACAGAAGCGCGGCCGGCCCGACACCTGGCTGTACCGGCAGCTCCAATGGCGGTTGGCCCTGCGGCATCCGGCGCTGGCGGCGCTCCTGGGCGGGCAGCGCCTCATCACCCGCGCGGGCTGCTGGACGACCCGGCGCAACACCGATCGAGGTGCGCCATGAGCCGTTTCAAGAACGAGGTTGCGCACCTGCAGGCGCACGTGAAGACACTGCGTCTGGGGGCCGGCGCGTTGTTCGTGGTGGCGCTGCTGCTCGGCTTCGGTTGGTGGAGTGCGCCGAAGAGTCTCACCATCCATGTGCCGCCGGACTTGCGCTCGGGCAGCACGCGCAAGTGGTGGGACGTGCCGCCCGAGAGCGTGTATGCCTTCTCGTTCTACATCTGGCAGCAGGTGCAGCGCTGGCCCACGAACGGCGAAGAAGACTATCCGCGCAACCTGCGCGCGCTGTCGGCCTACCTGACGCCGAGCTGCCGGGCCTTTCTGCAACAGGACTACGAGTACCGGCGCGCCAGTGGCGAGCTGCGTCAGCGCGTGCGCGGCATCTACGAGATTCCCGGCCGCGGCTACGGCGACGATCCGGCCACGCGCGTCAAGGCGGTTTCCGACCGCGATTGGATCGTCACGCTCGACGTGAGCGCGGACGAATACTACGGCTCCGAGCAGGTCAAGCGCGCCCTGGTGCGCTACCCCATCAAGGTCGTCCGGCTGGACATCGACCCCGAGCGCAACCCCTTCGGCCTGGCGCTGGACTGCTACGCCAGCGCACCCCAGCGCATCGAAACGCCGCCGACGCCGACCCAGGCCGGCGTGCCCGCCAACGCCTCCGGCCACCTGCAGGGAGACTCCCCATGAAGCCCGTTGCCTTGTCGGCCCTGGCCGGCGTCCTGCTGATCCTCGGTTTCGTGCCGGCCAGCCAGGCCGTGGAAATCCTGCGCTGGGAGCGGCTGCCCCTGCCGGTGCCGCTGGTGGTCGGCCAGGAGCGCGTGGTCTTCATCGACCGCAATGTGCGCGTCGGCGTGCCGGCCAGCGTCGGCGACCATCTGCGCGTGCAGAGTGCGGGCGGCGCGATCTATCTGCGGGCGAGCGAGCCGATTCCGCCCACGCGGCTGCAACTGCAGGACGTGGAATCCGGCGCGCTGATCCTGCTCGACATCGCCGCCGAGCCGGCGAAGGACGGCCAGGCGCCGCTGGAGCCGGTGCGCATCGTGGAAGCGGAAGCCCCCGCAAAGCGCTACGGCGGCGGTGCAGCAAGCGGCGCGGACGAGCAGGCCATTGCGCCCGCAGACAAATCCGTTCCCCGGCGCGAAACGCCGGTACCGGTCGTGCTGACGCGCCATGCCGCACAGAACCTGTACGCGCCGCTGCGCACCGTCGAGCCGGTCGCCGGCATCGGGCGCGTGAACCTGCGCCGCGACCTCGCGCTGGACACCTTGCTGCCGACGCTGCCGGTACACGCGCGGGCATTGGCCGCGTGGCGCCTGGAAGACCAGTGGGTGACGGCCGTGCGGCTCACCAACACCGCCGCGCGCTGGCTCGACCTCGACCCGCGCGCTTTGCAGGGGAACTTCGTGGCGGCGACTTTCCAGCATCCCAACCTGGGGCCGGCCGGCACCCCGTCCGACACCACGGTGCTCTACCTGGTCACGCGCGGCCACGGCCTGGCCGAGTCGCTGCTGCCGGCGCTGAGCCCGATCGATGCCAGCGCGAACCTGCCGCCGGCCGCCGCGGCCGGCTCGACCGGAGGAGCGCGCGATGAAAAGTAATCCGCTGCTCAAGTGGCTGCTGATCCCGATGGCGCTGCTGCTGGTGTTCGTCGGCGTCAAACTGTTCTCCGGCGCCCCCGGCGGCCAGCCCGCCCCCAAGGGCGCGGCCAGTACGCTCACCCCCGAGGAGATGAAAGCCCTGGGCATCGCAGGCGACACGCCGCGCGATACCGTCGCCACGCTGGTGGCCCAGGTGAAGCAGTTGCGCACGGAGCTGCAGAGCGCGCTCGGCGACAACAAGCAGCACAAGGCCGAGAACGAGCGCCTGCGTGCGCGGGAAAGCGCGATCGACCAGCGCATCCAGAGCGCGCTGGAAGGCGAACGCAACCGCCTGGAGCAGGAGCGCAGTCAGGTGGCCAGCGACAGGCAGCAGACCCAGGGGCTGCTGCAGGATCTGCAGCGGCAACTGGACGGCCTTTCCGGCAAGGGTGGCCCGTCCGACCTGCCCATCGGGCTGGGGCTGGAAGAGGGTGACGGCAAGCGCTTCGACCGTGGCGTCGGTGGCACGCAGTGGGTCGAGCCCGACGATGCCAAGGTCGACGCCAGGAACGGCAGCAAGGAGCCGAGCTTTCCCCTGAGCTTCGGGCCGGCCCAGAAAAGCCTGTCGGCCGCAGCGGAATCCGTCGCCGACGTCGGCAGCCGCGCCGTGGGCGCATCCACGAAGGCTGTCTACACCGTGCCGTCGAACTCGACGCTCATGGGGTCGATTGCCATGACGGCGCTGATCGGGCGCGTGCCGATCGACGGAACCGTCAACGACCCGTACCCGTTCAAGGTGCTGATCGGCCCGGACAACCTCACGGCCAACGGCATCGACATCCCCGACGTGGCCGGCGCCGTGGTCAGCGGCACGGCCTCGGGCGACTGGACGCTCTCGTGCGTGCGCGGGCAAATCCGCTCGGTCACGTTCGTGTTCCAGGACGGCACCATCCGCATGGTGCCGGAGGACAGCAGCAAGGGCGGTAGCAGTGGCGGCAATTCGGGGCACAACGGCGCCAGCATCCAGGGCGGCCTGGGCTGGATCAGCGACCCTTACGGCATTCCCTGCGTCAGCGGCGAGCGGCGCAGCAACGCCCAGCAGTACCTGGGCAGCCAGGCGCTCATCACCGCGGCCGGCGCCGGCGCGGCCTCGCTCATCAAGTCCGACAACGGCAGCGTGGCCGTGGTCGCCAACAGCAACGGCTCGCTGGGCACCGTCGGCATCAGCGGCAACGAAGCGATGGGCCGCATCCTCGCGGGCGGCGTGCGCGACATGGCCGATTGGGTCAACAAGCTCTACGGCCAGGCCTTCGCGGCGGTCTACGTGCAGCCCGGCGCCAGGGTGGCCGTGCATCTGGAGCAGCCGCTCGACATCGACTACGACGCCAAGGGGCGTCGGGTCCACCACCGCACCGGAGAAGCCCATGCCTCGGATCTGGATTGACGCGGCCGCCGTGCTGCTGGCGGCCACCCTGCTCGGCGGCTGCGCCACCAGCAAGGAGAAGCTGCTGCCGCACGGCGACAGCACCATGCTCGACATCTGGCATCGGGAGACCGGCGGCAGCGCGGGCGGCGGCCAGGCCGCGCGGCAACTGCTCGACGCGCGCCAGGGCCTGCGCCGGCCGCTGGCCGAGGCCGATGTGCGGGCGGCGCCCGGCGTGCAGGCGCGCTACACCCGTACCGCGCAGAACGAGATCTACCGCCAGTTCCACCGCCTGCCGAACCCCGACCTGGTGATGTATGTGTTCCCGCACCTGGCGGGCACCGACCCGGTGCCGGTGCCCGGCTACAGCACGGTGTTCCCGCTCTACCAGCGCGTGCAGTACGCGATGCCGGGCGAGCGCGTGGAGGACTACTGATGGCCTGGTCGCTGCCGTGGTCACGCAAGCCCGATGCATCGCCTGCTGACGCTGTGGATGGAGCCGATGATGCCTGGGCACGGCACGTAACGGCGCTGGCGGCAAAGGGTGTCGCCGAGCCGGGCAGCGCGCTCGGCCGGGGCCGGCGCAGGCCGGCCACCCAGGCCGACCACGATGCGCTCTATGGCGTCGCGCCGTCGTTCGCGGACTTGCTGCCCTGGGTCGAGTACCTGCCCGGGACCAAGTGCATGTTGCTGGAAGATGGCCAGTCGGTGGCGGCCTTCTTCGAGCTGTCGCCGGTCGGCACCGAGGGCCGCGAGATGGCCTGGCTATGGCAGGCGCGCGATGCGCTGGAGAACGCCCTGCAGGACTCCTTCGACGAGTTGGACGACAACCCCTGGGTGGTCCAGCTCTACGCCCAGGACGAGGCCGACTGGGACAACTATCTGCGCTCCCTGGCGAACTATCTGCAGCCGCGTGCGCAGGGCAGCGCGTTCAGCGACTTCTACCTGCGCTTCTTCGCCCATCACCTGCGGGCCATCGCCAAGCCGGGGGGCCTGTTCGAGGACACCACGGTGACGCGCCTGCCGTGGCGCGGCCAGGTCCGGCGCGTGCGCATGGTGGTCTACCGCCGCACGTCCGCGACCCCGACCTCGCGGCGCGGCCAGTCGCCCGAGCAGGCGCTGACCACGATCTGCGACCGCCTCGCCGGCGGGCTGGCGAATGCCGGCGTGAAAGCCCGGCGTCTCGGCGCGGCGGACATTCACGCCTGGCTGCTGCGCTGGTTCAACCCGAATCCGACTTTGCTCGGCGCCACCGCCGAAGATCGGGAACGCTTCTACGCGCTGACCCGCTACCCGGAAGAGCGGGAGGAGGGCGAGATCGAACTCGCAAGCGGCACCGATTTCGCACAACGCCTGTTCTTCGGCCAGCCCCGTTCGGACGTGCCCAACGGCCTGTGGTTCTTCGACGGCATGCCGCATCGGGTGATCGTGATGGATCGCCTACGCACGCCACCCGTGACCGGCCATCTGACGGGCGAGACGCGCAAGGGCGGCGATGCCATGAACGCGCTGTTCGACCAGATGCCCGAGGACACGGTGATGTGCCTGACGCTGGTCGCCACGCCCCAGGACGTGCTGGAGGCGCACCTAAACCACCTCGCCAGGAAGGCCGTCGGCGAGACCCTGGCCTCGGAGCAGACCCGGCAGGACGTGCAGCAGGCGCGCGGGCTGATCGGCAGCGCGCACAAGCTCTATCGCGGCGCGCTGGCGTTCTACCTGCGCGGCCGCGACCTGGCCCAGCTCGATGCGCGCGGCCTGCAGCTCGTCAACGTGATGCTCAACGCCGGCCTGCAACCGGTACGCGAAGAGGACGAGGTGGCGCCGCTGAACAGTTACCTGCGCTGGCTGCCGTGCGTGTTCGATCCGGCTGCCGACAAGCGCCAGTGGTACACCCAGCTCATGTTCGCGCAACACGCGGCGAACCTGGCGCCGGTCTGGGGCCGCAGCCAGGGCACGGGGCATCCGGGCATCACGTTCTTCAACCGCGGCGGCGGTCCGATCACCTTCGATCCGTTGAACCGCCTCGACCGGCAGATGAACGCGCATCTGTTCCTGTTCGGCCCCACGGGTTCGGGCAAGAGCGCGACGCTCAACAACATCCTGAATCAGGTGACGGCGATCTATCGGCCGCGCCTGTTCATCGTCGAGGCGGGCAACAGCTTCGGCCTGTTCGGCGACTTCGCGGCACGGCTAGGCCTCACCGTGCATCGGGTGAAGCTCGCACCGGGCGCGGGCCTCAGTCTGGCTCCGTTCGCCGACGCCTGGCGCCTAGTCGATACGCCGAGTCAGGTACAGACGCTGGACGCCGATGCGCTCGACGAGGACCAGGCCGATGCCGGCATGGCCGTGGAAGGCGATGAGCAGCGCGACGTGCTCGGCGAGCTGGAGATCACTGCACGACTGATGATCACCGGCGGCGAGGACAAGGAGGAAGCGCGCATGACCCGCGCCGACCGCAGCCTGATCCGCCAGTGCATTCTCGATGCGGCCCAGCATTGCGTGGCGGACGAACGCACGGTGCTCACGCGCGATGTGCGCGACGCGCTGCGCGAGCGCGCCCGCGACGCCACGCTGCCGGAGATGCGGCGCGCACGGCTGCTGGAGATGGCCGACGCCATGGATATGTTCTGCCAGGGCGTGGACGGCGAGATGTTCGACCGGTCCGGCACGCCGTGGCCCGAGGCGGACATCACCATCGTGGACCTGGCCACCTTCGCGCGCGAGGGCTACAACGCCCAACTCTCGATTGCCTACATCTCGCTCATCAACACCGTCAACAACATCGCCGAGCGCGACCAGTTCCTGGGCCGCCCGATCATCAACGTGACGGACGAAGGCCACATCATCACGAAGAACCCGCTGCTCGCGCCCTACGTGGTCAAGATCACCAAGATGTGGCGCAAGCTCGGCGCCTGGTTCTGGCTCGCCACGCAGAACCTGGACGACCTGCCGAAAGCGGCCGAGCCCATGCTCAACATGATCGAGTGGTGGATCTGCCTGTCGATGCCGCCCGATGAAGTCGAGAAGATCGCGCGCTTCCGCGAACTCAACGCTTCGCAGAAGGCGCTGATGCTCTCGGCCCGCAAGGAGGCCGGCAAGTTCAGCGAGGGCGTCATCCTGTCCAAGTCGATGGAAGTGCTGTTCCGCGCCGTGCCGCCCAGCCTCTACCTGGCGATGGCGATGACCGAGCCCGAAGAGAAGGCCGAACGCTTCCAGTTGATGCAGCAGCACGGCATCAGCGAGCTGGACGCCGCCTTCCGCGTGGCCGAGAAGATCGACCGTGCGCGGGGCATCGAACCGCTGGCGCTGGATACGTTGGCCTGACGGGAGCGACACGATGCGCCTGCCCTCATTCGCCCGCCGTCATCCCTGGATCGGTCTGCTGATCGTGGTGACGATTGCGGTTGCCTGGTGGATGCTGCTGCGCGCGCCGCATCCGGCAACCGAGTCCATGCCCCTGGCCGCCGCCGGGTCCGAGGCGCCGAAACCGGCTGGCCCGCCCTGGCTGTATGGCCGTGCCGATGCGCGCTTCACGGTGGTCGGCTACGCCGACCTGGAGTGTCCGTACTGCCGGGCCTACTTCCCCGAACTCAAGCGCTGGATCGACGCCCATCCCGAGGTGAACTGGCAGTGGCACCACCTGCCGCTGTCCATGCACGAGCCGGCCGCGACTGCCGGGGCACGCCTGGCCGAGTGCGCGGGCGAGACGGGCGGACATGCCACGTTCTGGCAGGCCGTGGCGTGGCTCTACTCGAACACCCGTGGCGACGGCCAGGGCCTGCCGGAGGGCCTGCGCTATCCCGACCTCACGCCAGCCATGCAGGGTTGTCTCGACAGCGATCGCCCCGATGCCGTCATCCGTGCCCAGTCGGCGGAAGCGGCACAGCAGGGCATCGCGGCCACGCCGGCCCTGCAACTGCGCGACCGCGAGTCCGGCAAGACTCTCCTGCTGCACGGTCCCGTCGAAGGCGATGCCTTGCTGTCGGCCATCGACCTGCTCGCCGCCGGCAACACGACCGTGGCCGAACCCGCCCATTCCCCAGACATGCCCGCCGGCGTTGCCGGTGACATGCCCAGGTAGCCATCGATCTTCAAGGCTGCGGCGCGGCTCGTCCGCGTTGATCGAAACCCGTTCGCATCGCATCCCTTGACGCGAACAGCCGCCGCATCCGCGGTGGTGGATGCCCGCTCGTCACCCGTTCCATCCCCATCGTCCCCAGGAGGGTTTGCCCTCCAGGGGCAGGCGCCCTCCGATCTCATCCATTGGAGGTTCGCCATGTCTCTTGTCATCGCCGACTCCTGCCCGGAGTCGCTCACCCTGATCGCCGCCCAGCATGAAGACTGGATCATCCGGCAGGCCATCACCCTGCTGGAGAACCGCGTGTTCAAGGCCGGTCCGGCGCTGGGTAGTCCCGCCGCCGTGCGCGACTACCTGCGCCTGAAACTGGTCGCGGAGCCGAACGAAATCTTCGCCGTCGTGTTTCTCGACAACCAGCACCAGGTACTCGCCTATGAACCGCTGTTCAAGGGCACGGTCGACCAGACCAGCGTGTATCCGAGGGTGGTGGTCCAGCGTGCGCTGGCGCTCAACGCTTCGGCGCTGATCCTGGTGCATCAGCACCCCTCGGGGAACACCGAGCCCTCGGCCGCTGATCGTGCGATAACCGAGCGGCTGAAGAGTGCCCTGGCCACCGTCGATGTCCGGGTGCTGGATCACTTCATCGTCGGCAAGGGCAGCCCGTACTCCTTCGCCGAAGCCGGCTTGCTGTAGCAGCACCAGCCGACGCGCATTCATGTCATCACCACGGGAGCCCTTGGCTCCCGTTTCCTTTCGCCGACCCGCAGAGAAATCGGGACTGACCGGTTTCGGTTTCTTTGTCGTCCCCTGATCTGCGTTGCGCTCGACTACGAGTCTGCATCGACTCCGCGGAGGCGCGACATGCCGGCTCATTCCCTCAACCTTCCTGCCGCCTCGCGGCGCCCCCTGGCCACGAGGCTGGCCGCTGGACTGTGCGCCGCGCTGCTCGGTTCCATCGCGGCAGCCGCCGATGTGCTCGTCGTCACCGACAGCCGTCATCCGGTGCAGGCCCCGGCCGGCGTGCGGATCATCGAGCTGGACCAGGCCACGCGCATCGAGGTCGAACTCGCCGCGCACCTACCGGCCGACCCGCAACAGGCTGCAGCCCTGGTGCGGCAGCGGTTGCATGACGGCGGCGAGGCCCTTCAACGCCGCATCGGCCACGCCTACCAAGGTGTCGCGGATGCCTGGGGACTGGGCATCGCCAAGATTCCCGCCGTGGTGGTCGATCGACGCTACGTGGTCTACGGCGAGCCCGACGTGTCCCGCGCCGTCGCGCGCATCAACGCCTACCGGAGCACGCAGCCATGAGCCTCCTGCTGGCACGCCGGCGCCTGCGCGCCACCGCCGCCTCGCTGCTGCTGAGCGCGGCCACGTCGACATTCGCCCTGGACACCGCCACCATCGTCTCGTCGGCGCTGTCCCCCGACTGCCTCGAATACCGCGTGGTCGGAAT
>JAIUPE010000015.1 GCA_020160875.1 Pseudomonadota bacterium | reverse complement strand
CCCCGGATGCACGCTCCTGCGTGGTGGCCCTGACGCATGACCCCAAGCTGGACGATCCCGCGCTGATCGCAGCGTTGCGCTCCGAGGCTTTCTATATTGGCGCTCTTGGTAGCCGTAAAACGCACGTCAAACGGGTCGAGCGGCTTAAGGAAGCCGGCTTCTCGGACGAAGATGTGAGACGCATCCATGGTCCGGTGGGGCTCGATATCAACGCCCAGACGCCCGCTGAGATCGCGGTCTCGATTGTTGCGCAAATCATTGGCATCCTGCGCACCGAGGTCGCATGAAATACGGTAGTGTCCCCGTAGAAGCGGCCGTCGGCCTGATCCTCGGCCATACGGTGCGCGGGACTGCGGTCCTGAAAAAAGGTCACGTCGTGACATCCGCGGACGTTGAGATGCTGAAGGCTGGCGGGATCGCCACCGTTATTGGCGCGCGGCTTGATCCCGACGACGTTGGCGAGGATACGGCCGCCGGTGAAATCGCCGCCGCGCTGTCTGGGCCGCATATTCATGCATCGCCCGCACATACGGGACGATGCAACCTTGTCGCGGACGCGAGCGGTGTCGTGCTCGTTGAAAAGCAGGCGGTCGATTCCGCCAACGCGACCGATGAAGCGGTCACAATCGCGACGCTTCCACATTTCGCTGCCGCAAGAATGGGGCAGATCGTCGCGACTGTGAAGATCATCCCGTTTGCTGTCCCTCGCGACGTGCTCGGCGATGTCGAAACGAAGTTGGGGCGGGCAAGCCTTCGTCTGGCGCCGTTCCGCGCCAAGAAATTTGCACTGATCTCCACCCTCCTTCCAAGCCTGAAGCCGTCGGTGGTCGCAGCGACCGAGGAGATCGCACGGCAGCGCATCGCCGATATCAATGGAACGGTATCCCATTCGGTCCGTGTCGTTCACGAGACGCGGGCGGTCGCGTCGGCGATCAAGACGGCCATCGAGGGGGGCGCCGAAATCGCTCTTATCGTGGGGGCGTCGGCGACCGCGGATCGCGCGGACGTCGTACCGGCGGGCATCGTCTGTGCGGGCGGCACCATCGATCACTTCGGCATGCCGGTCGACCCCGGAAACCTTCTTGTTCTCGCGCACGTCGGCGCTTGCCCGGTTCTGGTTTTGCCGGGTTGCGCGCGATCTCCCAAGCTCAATGGCGTGGATTGGGTGATGCAAAGGCTAGCGGCGGACATTCCTGTCTCGAGCCGCGATATCATGGCCATGGGCGTGGGAGGGCTTCTCGTCGATACGCCGAGCCGTCCGCTCCCGCGTGCGCAGGCCGTGCAAAAATCGGCGCCGGCGCCCAAAGCGAAGATTGCCGCAATCGTGCTGGCCGCGGGGCAATCGCGGCGTATGGGAGGGCCCAACAAGCTGCTCATGAATGTCGATGGCGTCGCGCTGGTGCGCCGCACCGTGAAGGCAATTCTGGCGGCGCCTGTCTCGGAGCTCATCGTCGTAACGGGGCACGAGCCCGGGAAGATCGACGAAGCGCTGCACGGACTAAACGTGCGGCTCGTGCACAACCCGCGATACGTGGACGGCCTGTCCACATCGTTGAAAGTGGGGCTGGATGCGGTGAGCGTCACTGCCGTTGGGGCTGTTATATGTCTGGGCGACATGCCCGACATCGCGGCCAGGCATGTCGGTCGGCTGATCGCCGGTTTCGATCCTGACGAAGGTCGCGAGATCGGCGTGCCCACGCATAACGGCAAGCGCGGCAATCCCGTCCTTTGGGGCCGCCGCTTTTTTCAGGAAATGCATGAAATATCGGGGGATGTAGGCGCGCGGCATCTGATCGGCGCCAATGAGTCCCTTGTTTACGAAGTCGATTTTGAGGACACTGGTGTCCTGCTGGATCTCGATACGCCGGGGCAGTGGGACGACTACTTGTCGTCATCGCCTCCACTGCGGAAGTAGGTAGGGTCGTCGCCCGGTGTAGTTCGGGGGCACGCGTGCCGTTTCTTGGAACGGCACGTTTTATGTCTGCGTTCCTGTACAGGGAGGGACTATGCCAGACACCGGGAGTCATTCTCATAAGACGGATGTGATCATCATCGGCGCGGGACCCGTCGGCCTTTTCGCCGTGTTCGAACTGGGCTTGCTTGGCCTTTCGGCGCATGTCGTTGACATTCTCGACCGTCCTGGCGGGCAATGCGCCGAGCTTTACCCCGAGAAGGTGATTCTCGACATTCCGAGCCGTCTCAAAATCACTGGGCAGGAACTCACCAACGATCTCATGGCGCAGATCGCGCCGTTCAATCCCACATTCCACTTCCAGGAAATGGCGACGACCCTCGAGAAGCGCGAGGGCGGTGGATTTATCATGACGACCGACGTCGGTACGCGCATTGAGGCCCATGCTGTGGTGATCGCCGGCGGGGGCGGAAGTTTCACGCCAAAGAAACCGAAGCTCGAGCGGTTGGAGGAGTTTGAAGGTAAGTCGCTCTTTTATGCCGTGCGCAAGAAGGAGCAATTTCGGGGCAAGAACGTGTTGATCGCCGGTGGCGGTGACTCGGCGCTTGATTGGACCGTGAATCTGCAAGGGGTGGTTTCCGGCATGAGCCTTGTTCACCGGCGCAATGAATTCCGCGGCATGCAGGCGACCGTGGACCAGATGTATGCGCTGGTGAAGGAAGGTAAGGTCAACCTGCAGATCGGCGATATCGTCCGGATCAATGGCGAGAATGGCCAGATCGCCTCCGTCACTCTCAAGAATGCCGAGAAGCAGGAGTTCGACGTCGCTTGCGACACCTTGCTGCCGTTCTATGGCCTGACGATGAAACTCGGCCCGATCGCCGATTGGGGCATCCAGTTGGATGACAAGGACCGAATCCCTGTCAGCACCGAGAGTTTTGAGACCGCCGTTCCGGGTGTTTTCTGCATCGGAGATATGTGTGCCTACCCGGGTAAGCTGAAATTGATACTGTCCGGATTCCACGAATCGGCCTTGATGGCCCATGGCTGTTTCCATTATGCAAGGCCCAATCAAAAGCTGAGATTCGAGCACACCACCTCGAGCTCCAACATCCAGGCCAAGCTGGGCGTTTCGTAAGGACGGCTCGTTGCCGGCCTCGGATTTAAGAGGCCGGAATGAAAGTCGTTGTCACCTTGCCCGATGGGTCCACACACGAGCTGGCGGTCCGCCCGGGCGCAAGTATCATGGAGTGTATGCGAAGCGCGGGCTTGCCCATTCGCGCCGAGTGCGGTGGAGCGATGGCCTGTGCGACCTGTCATGTCCGCGTGGACCCGGCGTGGATTGAAAGAGTTGGCGGTGCGCGCGGGGAGGAAATCGATCTCCTCGATATGTCCGATTACCGCACCGCGAATTCCCGCCTATGCTGCCAAATCCGGCCGGGACCTGCCCTCGATGGACTGCGGGTCGAACTTCAGCTGGATGCGTACGAAGGTTAAGTCATGTCGGCACAGTTAGCCCAAGAAGTTGCGCGCCGTCGTACGTTTGCGATCATTGCGCACCCGGACGCCGGTAAGACGACACTGACCGAGAAGCTGCTGCTGTTCGGTGGCGCCATCCAGCTTGCCGGCGCGGTGAAGGCAAAAGGCGAACGTCGCCGCGCGCGCTCGGACTGGATGAAGGTCGAGCAAGAGCGCGGCATCTCCGTCACGTCGGCGGTGATGAGCTACGAATATGACGGCCATGCCTTCAACCTGCTCGACACGCCAGGTCACGAAGATTTCAGCGAAGACACCTATCGCACGCTGACCGCTGTCGATTCCGCGGTGATGGTGCTCGACGTGGCGAAGGGTATCGAAGCGCAAACCCTGAAGCTGTTCGAGGTGTGCCGTTTGCGCGACGTGCCGATCGCGACATTCGTCAACAAGCTGGATCGCGAGGGTCAGGAGCCATTCGCGTTATTGGAAGAAATTGAAAGCCGCCTCGCGCTGGATGTCTCTCCGGCCAGTTGGCCCATCGGCATGGGCCGTGATTTTCTCGGCTGCTACGACCTCTTGCATGACCGCCTCATCCTAATGGCGCGGACAAAAGGCGAGAAAGCCGACGCGGGCGTTGAGTGTAATGGTCTCGACGATCCAAAGATCGACGAACTGTTGCCGGCAGCGGCGGCGGCGAAGCTACGCGAAGACGTGGCGATGGTACGCGGCCTATGCAAGCCTTTCGATCGCCAGGCTTACCTTGAAGGCCACATGACCCCTGTGTTTTTTGGCAGCGCGGTCAATAATTTCGGCGTGCGCGAACTGCTTCAAGGACTTTCGGAGATGGCGCCGTCGCCGCGGCCGCAATCGGCGGCCGAGCGGCAAGTGTTGCCGACCGAGAAGGGTGTGTCGGGCTTCGTGTTTAAGATCCAGGCGAATATGGATCCAAAACATCGCGACCGCATCGCATTCGTGCGTGTGTCGTCGGGCCATTTCAAACGCGGCGCGAAGCTCTACCATGTGCGTTCGGGCAAGACGCTTAACATCTCCAACCCTTTGCTTTTCATGGCGCAGGACCGTGCGACGGCCGAAGAGGCATGGCCGGGTGATATCATCGGCGTGCCGAATTACGGGAATCTGCGCATCGGCGATGCTTTGACAGAGGGCGAGGAGCTTCATTTCACCGGTATTCCAGTATTCGCGCCGGAATTGCTGCAGACCGTGCGTCCAGAAGATCCCTTGAAAGCCAAACATCTGGGCCGCGCCCTGGAGCAGCTTGCCGAGGAAGGCGCCGCCAGCGTCTTCCGGCCGCGCTTTGGGACCGACTGGATTGTCGGCGTTGTCGGGTCCCTGCAGTTCGATGTGCTGGCCGACCGCATTCGCACCGAATACGAAGTGCCGGTGAAATTCGAGCAAACCGAACTTTACACCGCGCGGTGGCTCAAAGCGGACGATCCGGTGAAGCTCAAGAAGTTCCTTGATTCAAATCGTATCGCCATCGCGGACGATCACGACAACGCGCCGGTTTTTCTCGCGCGGAACGCCTGGCACCTTGGCCGCACGATGGACGATAATCCGGACATCACCTTCCTGAAGACACGCGAGCTCGTGCAATAGACCATGTTGCGGCTGACGGAAATCAAGCTGCCGCTCGATCATCCCGAAAGCGCCCTCAAGGCTGCGGTGCTGAAGCGGCTGCGTGTGCCGGCGTCGGAGCTTGTGTCCTTCACGATTTTCCGCCGCGGCTACGATGCGCGTAAGGTCGGCGCAATCAGCCTTATTTACACCCTCGACGTCGAATTGAAGAACGAAGCTGTCGTGCTCCGCCGCGCGGGGGACGAGAAGGGAATCTCGCCGTCGCCGGACACGAGCTACAAACTTGTCGCCAAAGCGCCGGCCAATCTGGAGAGCCGACCCGTTGTTATCGGGACGGGGCCTTGCGGGCTGTTCGCGGCTTTCATTCTCGCGGAAATGGGATTCCGGCCTATCGTGCTTGAGCGCGGCAAGATCGTGCGTGAGCGTACCGTGGATACGTTCGCGCTATGGCGTAAGCGCATTCTCAATCCTGAATCCAACGTACAGTTCGGTGAGGGTGGCGCAGGCACCTTCTCTGACGGCAAGCTGCATAGCCAGATCAAGGACCCGGAACACCGCGGTCGCAAGGTGTTGACGGAATTTGTCAAAGCCGGCGCGCCAGACGAAATCCTCTACGTCAGTAAGCCGCACATTGGGACGTTTCGTCTGGTTTCAATGGTCGAGAACATGCGCGCGACGATGATTGAGCGTGGTGCGGACATTCGCTTTCAAAGCAAGGTCGAAAGCATCGAGATCGAAACGGCATCAGATGGAACGCGCCAAGTGCGCGGCGTCACGCTGCAAAGTGGAGAGCAAATCCGCACGGACCATGTCGTCTTGGCGGTCGGTCACAGCGCCCGTGACACGTTCAAGATGCTTTATGACAAAGGCGTTTATATAGAAGCCAAACCCTTCTCCATCGGGGTGCGCCTCGAACATCCGCAGTCCATGATCGACAAATGCCGGTTTGGCAAATTCGCCGGCCATCCCATCCTTGGCGCTGCTGACTATAAGATCGTGCATCATTGTTCCAATGGCCGTTCGGTCTACAGCTTCTGCATGTGCCCTGGCGGCACCGTCGTCGCGGCGACATCCGAAGCGGGCCGTGTCGTGACCAATGGTATGAGCCAGTATTCGCGCGCCGAGCGCAACGCCAACAGCGGCATCGTTGTCGACATCACCCCGGCCGACTATCCGGGTCATCCGCTCGCGGGAATCGATTTCCAACGTCATTGGGAATCGTTGGCGTTTACTGCCGGTGGCGGCACCTATGAGGCGCCCGGTCAGCTCGTGGGCGATTTCCTGGCGAACAAGCCATCGACGGCCTTTGGCGACGTGATGCCGTCTTACCGGCCCGGTGTTCATCTCACCGATCTCAGCCGATGCCTGCCTGATTACGTGATCGCGGCGATCCGCGAGGCCCTTCCGGCCTTTGACCGCCAGATCAAAGGCTATGCGCGACCTGACGCCGTCATGACCGGGGTTGAGACGCGCACCTCCTCGCCGATCCGCATCAAACGCGGCCAGGACTTCTGCAGCATCAATACGCGCGGCCTGTATCCGGCCGGCGAAGGGGCCGGCTATGCCGGTGGTATCCTTTCGGCCGCCGTGGACGGCATCCGCGTGGCCGAGGCCATCGGTCGCGATATCGCGCCGATTGATTGATTGCCAGCGCCGCCATCCGGCAGTTAGGCTTGCGGCGAACTGTACGGGGTTTGGTCTGTGTTATTTGCCCGCTTCCTCCATCCTTTAATGAAAAACGGCACGCTGACGATCATCGATCATGATGGTCGGCCTCATGTCTGTGGGAATGGCAGCCCGCCGCATGTGACGGTGCGTTTCAAGGATCCGAATCTCGGCACTAAGCTGTTCCAAAATCCGGCGCTGTATGCCGGTGAGGCATATATGGACGGGACGCTCGTGGTTGAGAACGCCGACATCTACACGATGCTGGCGCTCGTGATGTCAAACCTCGCCGGTTATCACGGCCACTGGTTGGCGCGCTCCATGAAGTCCGTCGAACGCAGCATGTCGCTCGTACGCACCTATAATCCCATCGCCCGATCCAAGCAGAACGTCGCACATCATTATGATCTGTCGACCACGCTTTATCGCACCTTCCTCGACGATCACATGCAGTATTCGATGGCGTACTTCCGCATGCCGCAGGATTCGCTTGAGCAGGCGCAGATTCAGAAGATGACGCACATCGGCACGAAATTGCTGCTGCAGCCCGGTCAAACGGTACTCGATATTGGTTGCGGCTGGGGCGGCCTCGCGCTTTTCCTCCACCGTACCTACGGTGTGAAGGTTGTCGGCATCAGTCTCTCCGAACGGCAGATCGAAGTGGCGAACCAACGCGCCGTCGCCGCGAATGTCGGGGACAATGTTACTTTTCGCCTGCAGGACTATCGTCACGTCACGGAAACTTTCGACCGCGTCGTTTCAGTGGGCATGTTCGAGCATGTCGGTCTGCCGCACTATCGCCGCTTTTTCGAAGTCGTGCGCGACCGGCTAAGCCCGGATGGCGTCGCGCTGCTTCACACCATCGGCCGCACCGATGGGCCAGGGGCGACGGATAGCTGGACGAATAAGTATATTTTCCCGGGCGGCTATTCGCCGGCCTTGTCGGAAGTCGTTCCGCATATCGAACGGGCGGGTTTGATTATGACCGATATCGAAATTCTGCGGCTTCACTACGCCCATACTTTGCGGGCGTGGCGCGAACGCTTTATGGCTAGGCGCGAGGACATCAAGAAGCTCTATGACGAGCGCTTCTGCCGGATGTGGGAATTCTTTCTGTCCACCGCCGAGGGTGCTTTCCATTACGGTTTCCATGTGAATTTCCACATTCAGATGAGCAAAAAGCTCGAAACCGTGCCGTTGACCCGCGACTATATGTACCAGTCAGCTTGAACTCCGCCGGGCGGTCCGGGTATCACCCTTCCCGCAACCCCACGAACGGAGAAAGTCAGATGGCGCAAATCCAGCGTTTCGAAGTCGGCCCGCGTATGAGCCAGGCCGTGGTGCACGGCGATACGGTTTATCTTGCCGGCCAGGTCAATAATCAGGCCAAGGACGTCACCGGCCAGACCCAAAATGTCCTCGCCCAAATCGACAAGTTGCTGGCCGCGGCCGGCTCGTCGAAGGAAAAGATCCTGACGGCGACGATCTATCTGACCGACATCAAGACCTTCGGTCAGATGAACACGGCCTGGGAAGCGTGGGTGCCGAACGGCGCGACGCCGGCCCGTACGACGCTGGAAGCCAATCTTGCCGCACCGGAATATCTGGTCGAAATCACCGTCGTTGCCGCGAAATAGCGGTGCTGGATTGCCCGGTTGCGGCGGCCCTTTCCGCCGCAACCGGGCTTCCGATCGCCGGAAATATTGACTCGCTTCGGGCGTTACGTTCCGGCCGGAATTGTGAGAAGAGCCGGAGGGCGAAAGCCCCGCGAAGTTCACGTATTTGTGTCGGCCAGGGGGGGGGGCTTCTGCGCCCTCTACACCCCTCTAAATTATTGGAAAACAATGTAAAAATAACCGCAGCTATGCAACTATGCATGCCTCCCTCGTCCATTTGTTCTTTACGCGGCGGCGCGAGGTTGATTAATATTCGGAAGTTGCACGGAGGCGCCTCGAAGGGCTTTCGTCAACACGGCCAGACCATGAGGTGGGCCGAACATATAAGCGTCATGTTGCTCAAGGAGGATATGACCATGCAAAGTCTCATTCATCTTCATCCGACAGCACAGTCCGGTCTCGCCTGCTAGCAGGCGGTCGGCTGACGTTTTACCCGTCGCATCAGCGAGGGTTATTGGGCATTTGGCCCTTAGGAGGTTGAGATGTTGAATTCACGCGTTCCCGTCCTCGCATCTGAAAGCGGACTGTCGGCTTACATGGCCGACATTAAGAAGTTCCCCGTTCTCGATGTGCAGGAAGAATACATGCTGGCCCGTCGTTTCGCGGAGCACGACGACGTCGAGGCCGCTCATAAGCTCGTCACGAGCCACTTGCGCCTCGTCGCGAAGATCGCGATGGGCTATCGCTTCTATGGTTTGCCGGTCTCGGATCTGATCTCCGAGGGCAACGTCGGCCTGATGCGCGCGGTGAAGAAGTTCGAGCCCGAGCGCGGCTTCCGCTTGGCCACCTACGCCATGTGGTGGATCAAGGCTGCGATCAACGAATACGTGCTGAACTCTTGGTCGTTGGTCAAAGTCGGAACCGTCGCTGCGCAGAAGAAACTGTTCTTCAACTTGCGTAAACTGAAGGCGCGTCTCGGTCTGTATGACGAAGGCGATATCCCGCAGGATGCCGCTGAAACCATCGCCAAGCGCCTTGCCGTGACCACGAATGACGTGATCGAGATGAACCGGCGCCTGTCGCGCTCGGATAGCTCGCTCAACCAGTTCGTGGCCGAAGACGGCGACACCGAGCGTCAGGACTTGCTGGTCGACGACAAGCCCGACCAGGAAACCGTCCTCGGCGACAGGGAAGACCGCGCGCTGGGCAGTAAGCTGCTCAAGCAAGCGATGTCGGAACTGACGCCGCGTGAACGTCGCATCATCGAAGAGCGTCGTCTTGCCGATGAGCCGCGTACGCTGGAAGAAATTGGCGAGGAATACGGCATCAGCCGTGAGCGCGTTCGCCAGATCGAAAACCGGGCTTTTGCCAAGTTGCAGCGCGCCGTGCTGCAGGCGGCCAAGAGCCTGGAGGCAACCGCCGCCAAGGCGCTTCCGCGCCCGGCGCTCGCCGGCGCCTAAGCCAGAATCTTCACATTGGGCCGCCCCACTCCGGTGGGGCGGCCTTTTCTTTGGCTTGAGCGGGGAGGGGCCACTCGCCTATACCCTACCGGCCGAACAAGGATGGAACTGTGCTGATGAGTGAGGGCAAATATATCGCGAACATCACCTGTCCCGACGCGACAGGGCTGGTGGCTGCGGTATCCGGATTCCTACGCGATCATCATTGTTTTATGGACGAGTCGTCCCAATACGGTGATCCGAACACACGCCGCTTTTTCATGCGCGCCGTTTTCACACGCTCGCCGCAAAGCCCGTCGGCCGAAGCGCTCGCGGAGAAGTTTGGGGACGTCGCTAAGAAGTTTCAGATGGATTGGAGTTTCACGCCAGCCGATAAGCGGCCGCGCGTGCTCATCGCCGTATCCAAGTTCGGCCATTGCCTGAACGATCTCTTGCACCGTTGGCATACGGGTCAGATGCCGATCGATATCGCGGGCGTATTCTCAAACCACGACGACATGCGCTCCCTCGTCGAATGGCACGGAATTCCTTACAAGCATCTTCCCATCACGCCCGCCACCAAGCCGCAGCAGGAAGCGGCGTGGCTAGGGATGGTGGACGAGCTCAAGATCGATCTCGTCGTTCTCGCTCGCTACATGCAGGTGCTTTCGCCGGAGGCTGCAAAACACCTGTCCGGTCATTGTATCAATATTCATCATTCGTTCTTGCCGAGCTTCATGGGCGCGCGCCCCTATCAGCAGGCTTATGAACGCGGCGTCAAAATCATTGGTGCGACGGCGCACTATGTAACCGACGGATTGGATGAAGGCCCGATCATCGAGCAGGCCGTGGAGCGGGTGGATCACACGCATTCCGAGCGCGACATGATCGGCATCGGAAGGGATCTGGAGAACGTTGTTCTCGCCCGCGCGGTAAAGTACCACGCGGAACGGCGTGTGCTTCTCAACGGCCATAAGACCGTCGTTTTCCGATAGTTTGGCGGCCCTCGAGGGGCGCAAATATAGCCGCGCTACAGTATGCGGCTGGGACGAGTAAGGGCTGTATACGCCTTGCGCCGCAGGGCGCGCGCACTATAATGATTTAAGTCGAAACCAGTGTGCGTCGGCCTCTAGATTTGCGCCCGCGCTCATGGCAATACGGCTTCCAGGAAACGCCGAGATCAGCACGTCACGCGATGCCGAAGACCATTCTGATCGTTGAAGATAACGAGTTGAACATGAAGCTGTTCAACGACCTCCTGCAGGCGCACGGCTATAATACGCTGCAAGCCAAGGATGGGCGCGTTGTCGTGGATCTCACGCGCAAGAATAGGCCCGACCTGATTCTGATGGATATCCAGCTACCGGAGATTTCGGGCCTGGAGATCACCAAGATGCTGAAGGCCGACGACGACCTTTGCTCCATCCCGGTTGTCGCTATTACGGCCTTCGCGATGAAGGGCGACGAACAGAAGATCCGCAACGGCGGCTGCGATGGCTATATCGCTAAGCCGATTTCGGTCGCGAGCTTCCTCCAAACGGTTTCGCGCTTCCTCGAGCCGCAAGCAGCTCAATAGCCCCCTGAAAACTAGGCGCTAAAAAGCAAAAGCCCGCCGTGAGGCGGGCTTCATCAGGCATCGCTATGACGCGATGACTATTTGATTTTGCCTTCTTTGAATTCCACATGCTTACGCACGACGGGATCATACTTCTTGAACACCAGCTTTTCGGTCTTCGTGCGCGGGTTCTTTTTCGTCACGTAGTAGTAGCCCGTGCCGGCGGTGCTCTCGAGCTTGATCTGGATCGTGGCTGGCTTTGCCATGGTATTTACCTTGTCGCTTCTCTAAGCGCCTGCGGTTACGCGAGGCGGGTGCAATTGAGCGGCGCACAATACACTGCTGCGCTGAGGTGTCAAGAAACCCCGGACACCCTTCCAGTACAAAATTATTGTGGCTTTTCAGCAAGTTGCCGAGCACCACCTTGGCGGGCCTGGACGTATAAGGCCGGATCCTGCACGAGGCGCCGGGCGACCTCCAGATCGAGGGCGCGCTCGGGATGGGCTTCAGGGGGGCAGGCGGCGCGTAATTCTTCGAGACCTTGGGCTTCGGCGGGTGGCGAGCGCCAGCCGTTCATGAGCGCGGTCGGCAGGCCGTCGCCGCGAAAGATCCGTCCGACTGTATCGGACAGCGTCGCGCTCTCGCCACTGAGGCAAACGTCCGGGAGCACCCCCAGACCGTGAAGGAGCGCGCCGCGCGGCGTATAAGCGCGTGACCACGTTAGGATAATCTCCCCCTGATTTGGCAGACGGATGACGGTCTGGACCGATCCCTTGCCAAGACTGACGGTCCCGACGACGGCGGCGCGTTGATTGTCCTGAAGAGCGACCGCGACGATTTCCGACGCCGAGGCGGCGCGGCCGTCGATGACGACGGTAATCGGGATGCCTTCCGCGATATCGCCGCCATGGGCGCCGTAGAACTGCTGAGCGCCCGGGTGGCGCCCGCGTAGGGCGATGATGGTGCCGCTGTCGAGAAACAAATCCGCAAGATCAACAGCCTGATCGAGGAGCCCGCCCGGATCGCTCCGCAGGTCCAATACAATTCCTTTGATGGGCCCCGTGTCCCGCGCGTTTAAAACGGCTTTCTCGACACTCTGGGCGGTACGCTGGTTGAAGCTGCGAATACGAATTTCGAGAACGCCGTCGACTGTATTCGCAGCGACAGTGTCCGGAATGACGAGGTCGCGGCGAATAGCGACAGAAAATGTATCGCGTGTTTGTGGTCGGCGGATCGTCACTTGGACCACGGTATCGGCTTTGCCCTCGAGAAATTGCCGCACCTCCTCGATAGGCCGGTTGACGAGGGCCACGCCGTCGACGTGCGTGATAAGATCGTCAAGTTTCAATCCCGCGTTCTCGGCAGGGCCGTTCTTTACGATCGATTGAACCGAAACCCCGTCCTTAGCCGCAACCACGCGGATGCCGAGACCGATGATGCCGTCGCGGATCAGTCTGCTGCGAAGGGCCTCATCGCGACCGGCATAGCGTGAATAGGGATCAAGGGCTTTCAAAGCCGGTGGAAAGATCGCCTTATACAGAGCTTCCGCGTTCGCCGTTTTCATCGGCATGGAAATCTGGCGCAGTGTGAGAACCGCTGTAAGCGTCGTCTTGACCCAGGATTCAATATCGCCGTGCGTGGGCAGCGCGACGGGTGAAAGTGGAACGTTGCCGTACGTCAACTGAAGCTCGCTGTCCTTCACGCCAACGCCAACTTCCGGATCGATCGTGGACAGGCCCTCAAGCGATCGCATGAAAAGCCCGCCCATATCGGGTTCGTTCAGGGCGCGCTCCTTGATCTCCGTGAAACCGGTGTTAAGGACATGCGCCATCATGGCGATGTCGATACCGTCAACGATGACACTGCGCGGTCGGCGGTCGGCGTCGGGGGTGGTTGTGGCGCACGCCGCAAGGGCGATGACGC
Source organism: Pseudomonadota bacterium (assembly GCA_020160875.1). Classification (GTDB taxonomy): domain Bacteria; phylum Pseudomonadota; class Alphaproteobacteria; order Rhodospirillales; family Rhodospirillaceae; genus SHVO01. Next base: position 35,345 of record JAIUPE010000015.1, on the reverse strand, counting down.
ACACCACGGCCGCGGCACGCCGGAGCGGATCTGATAAAAATCCGAACATAGACCTCATCGCCGGCGGGTTCTTACTTTCTTCCGTCCGGGCTTTGGGCGCCGCTCACGCTGCTTTTCATGGTCATGCCTCCCGCGATCCGATGATCCGACTCGATCAGCGTATTCGAAGACGATGCTCCCTGCCACCTCGTCGGTCTCCACAAGGCGAACATCGATGATATCGCCCACGCGAAGCTCGAGCCGCCGGCGGCGGCCGACCAGGCGGTGACCTTTTTCGTCGTGGTCGTAGAAATCCTGGGGAAGGTGGCGCATCGGCAAGATGCCGTCCGCGCCGGTTTCCTCCAGAGTCACAAAGGCGCCAAAACGGCTGACGCCGCTGATGCGGCCCACGAATACGGCCCCCGTGCGATCGCGCAAATAGAGGGCGGCGAAGCGATCCACCGTCTGGCGCTCCGCCATCGCCGCGCGGCGTTCGGTCGAGGAAATATGCTCGGTCGCGGCGATCAAGTCCTGATCACGGTGCGGATCCCACCCGCCTTCTCCCAACGCGTTCGCTGCGATGAGCGCACGGTGCACAAGAAGGCCCGAGTAGCGGCGGATAGGCGAGGTAAAGTGCACATATTTGCGCAGGCCCAGCCCGTAGTGCCCGATGTTCTCCGGGCTGTAGACCGCCTGCGCCTGGGTGCGCAGGACCAGAGTGTTCACCATGCTCTCGTGCGGACTGTCTTTGACCTGACGCAGCAACCGGTTGAACTCTTGTGGCCGCGCCGCGCCGGGACTCGGGAACTTGAGCCCAACGCTCTCCATCGCTTCCTGAAGGTTTTCGATGCGCTCGGGATCCGGCCGGTCATGGACGCGGTACACGGCGGGATACGCTGAACGCGAGAGGGTCTCCGCCGCCGCGACGTTGGCCGCGATCATGAACTCCTCAATCAGCTTGTGGCTATCATATCGTTCGCGCGGCGTGACGCCGAGGATCTTACCGCTCTCTCGGTCCACGATGATCTTGCGTTCGACGATGTTGAGTTCGAGTGTGCCGCGTTTGGCGCGGGCGCGATCCAAGGCTTCGTAGGCGCCATAAAGGGCGGGAATGATCTCGGCCATCAGCGGCCCCGTCGTGTCGTCGGGCTGGCCATCCTTCGCGCGCTGCACTTGCGTATAGGTCAGGCGGGCGATGGAGCGCATCATGCCGCGGATGATCTGATGGCGCAGGAGCTTGCCCTCGGCATCGATCCACATATGCGCGGCGAGGCACGGGCGGTCTTCCTTCGGCTTCAGCGAGCACCAACCGTTGGAAAGCTCTTCCGGTAACATTGGAACGACGCGGTCGGGGAAATAAACGGAGTTGCCGCGCGCGTAGGCGTCGCGGTCCAGCGCGTCACCGGGGCGCACGTACCAGGAGACATCCGCGATCGCGACCAGAAGGTGCCAACCACCGGTATTGTTCGGGTCCGAATCGGGCTCTGCCCAGACGGCGTCGTCGAAATCGCGCGCATCTTCGCCGTCGATGGTGACAAGCGGTACCTGGCGAAGATCGACGCGTTGTCCCATCGGCGCCGCCTTGGACCGTTGCGCCTGCTGGGCGGCGGCTTCGGAGAAGATATGCGGCAATCCATGGGTATGGACGGCGATCAGGCTGAGATTGCGGCTCGCATCCATCGGGCCGAGGCGTTCGAGAACGCGCGCGCGCTGCGGACCGTGCTTTGGCTCCTCGTAGACTTCGGCGGCGACGAGGTCGCCGGCTACGGCGTCCTTCACGTCACGCTGCGAAATCCAAACTTCGTGGCGGTACTTCTTGTCGACGGGGCGGAGATAACCGCCTTTGCCTTCGGTCCCGGGTTCGTAGACTCCCAGCAGGCGCGCCGGCGCGGTGGCGAGTTTCTTGATCGGGCGAGCTTCGAAGCTGTTATCCCCTGCCGGAATGATCTTCGCGAGGATGCGGTCGCCCACGCCGACCGTGAACCGTCGTTCGCGGCCCTTCAGGACTTTGGACGGTTGGCGGACGAGGATCGTTGGGGGAGGCGCGTCGGAGTCCCACTTCAAGGGTTTGCCGAACATGTCGCCCTCGCGATCCGTGTGCGTGACCTCGATGGCGTCAACGGCTTGCATGGCGCCATGAGCGCCCACGCGCTTGCCTTCACCGCTGACGACAGCCCCCGAGACTTTCAAATCCTTCAGAATTGCTTTGAGCGCGATCTTGTCTGAGCCCTTGAGCCCGAAGGCGCGCGCAATCTCGCGCTTGCCGACCTGCGTGCTCGACTCTTGGATGAACTTGAGGATTTCGTCTCGCGTCGGGAGCGGCGTTTTATGGGCGCCTTTTGATTTCGCCTTTTTCTGCGACGTGTCCCGGTTCAACTACGCATCCGCTGCTTTACGGGCTGTCTTGCCCTTGCCCTTACCTTTGGTTGCCGGTTCCTTGGCGGCTTTCGCAGCCAATAGAGCGACGGCGGAATCGACGCTGATGTTGGCGGCGTCCATGTCCTTGGGCAATGTCGCCCGAACCTGACCATGTTGTACATAGGGTCCGAAGCGGCCGGAGCGTAATGTAATGGCACGGCCATCTTGTGGGTGGTTGCCGAGCGTCTTGGCGGCGCCCGCTCCCTTGCGGCCAGGCTTGTTCCGGCCCTCGGCGATCACGACGACGGCGCGGTTGAGGCCAATTTCGAGGACGTCATCGTCCTTGCCGAGAGATTGATATTTATCGCCGTATTTGAGGTACGGGCCAAAGCGGCCGATGCCGGCCACGATCATTTCGCCCGATTCCGGATCCACGCCGATTTCGCGCGGTAGCGACAAAAGCTTTAGGGCGCGGGCGAGATCGACGGCATTCGGGTCCGTGCCCTTCGGCAGTGAAGCTCGCTTCGGCTTCGCAACCTTGGGCTTGGCGGCCTTTTTCTTCTTTTTCTTCTTTCCGTCCGCGGTGACTTCGTCCGGCTCGGGAGGGGGCGGAGGCGCCGGTGCGGGCGCGACCTCTTCGCCGCCAAGTTGGACGTAAGGGCCATAGGGACCAATGCGCAGTGTGACCTTGAGACCGGTGGCCGGATCGCTGCCCAGTTCCTTTGGACCGTCCATCGCCTGACCGGGGCCCGCGTCAGGCGCGCCGAGGGGGCGTGTGTAACGGCACTCAGGGTAGCGGCTGCAGCCGATGAAGGACCCGAACTTGCCGAATTTGAGGCCGATCCGCCCCTCGGCACACGCTGGACACTGGCGCGGATTGCTACCGTCGGCGCGGGCGGGGAACAAGTGCGGTTCGAGCAGCGCATCCACGGCGTCGATCACGGCGGTGCGCGTAAGATCCTTGGTCCCGTCGATAGCGGCGATGAAATCGCGCCAGAAATCGGCGAGCACCTTTTTCCAATTCAGGCGTCCGCCTGAGATGTCGTCGAGCTGTTCTTCGAGATCGGCTGTGAAACTGTATTCTACATAGCGCTCGAAATAGCTTTCGAGAAACGCAATGACCACGCGGCCGCGATCTTCGGGAATGAAGCGGCGGTTATCCATGCGCACGTATTTGCGATCCTGGAGAACCTGGATGATCGAGGCGTAGGTCGATGGGCGGCCGATGCCCTGTTCTTCCAGCGCTTTGACGAGGCTGGCTTCCGAGAAGCGGGGCGGGGGCTGCGTAAAATGCTGCTCCGGTGTCACCGTCATCACCGACAGCGGCTGGCCTTCGGTCATCGCCGGCAGAAGATTGCCGAGGTTTTCTTCGTCCTCCTCGGCCGTCGTTGCGGCCGCGGAGCTGGTGTCTTCATAAGCTTCCAGGAAGCCTTTGAACACGATGGTCGAGCCGCTGGCGCGTAAATTGGTCTGACTGTCAGGGGTCGAAGCAACCACCGAGACCTGGTCGAGCACGGCGGCTTCCATCTGGCTGGCGATGGTACGCTTCCAGATCAGTTCATAAAGTTTGAGCTGATCCGGTGTGACGTACTTCGCAACGATGTCCGGAGTCCGCGCGGGATCTGTCGGGCGGATCGCTTCGTGCGCTTCCTGGGCGTTCTTCGCCTTCGTCTTATAAATGCGTGCTTCGCTGGGCAGATACTTCTTGCCGTAGCGGTCGCCGATCAATCCGCGCACCGTGTTGATCGCGTCGGCGTCCATCTGTACGCCGTCCGTTCGCATATAGGTGATGAGGCCGGTGGTTTCGCCGTCGATCTCGACACCTTCATAAAGCTTCTGCGCGATATCCATCGTCTGACGGGCGGAGAAGTAGAGACGGCGCGAGGCATCTTGCTGCAACGTCGATGTCGTGAACGGCGGATACGGGCGGCGTTGCTTGCTCTTCTTTTCGACGGAGATAACCTTGAACGCGCCGCTGCGCACGATTCCTGCCGCGCGTTCGGCTTTTGTCGCATCATTCAGGTCGAACTTGTCGAGCTTCTTCCCGTCGAGGTGAGTGAGGCGGGCCGTGAAGGGTTCCTTGGCCGCGGTCGCCATGTCCGCGCCCACCGTCCAATATTCCTCGGCCTTGAATTTTTCGATCTCGAGTTCCCGGTCGCAGATCATGCGAAGGGCGACGGATTGCACCCGGCCGGCGGACTTGCTGCCCGGCAACTTGCGCCACAGGACCGGTGAGAGCGTGAAGCCGACGAGATAATCCAGCGCGCGGCGTGCGAGGTAAGCGTCGATCAGCTCGCGGTCCAGCTCGCGTGGATGCTCCATAGCTTCCAGAACGGCTTTTTTAGTGATGGCGTTAAAGGTCACGCGCTTGACCGGTTGGCCATTCAGGGCCTTGCTGCGGTTCAGCTCTTCAAGCACATGCCAGGAGATCGCTTCGCCCTCGCGATCCGGGTCGGTCGCGAGAATCAGGCCCTTGGCGCCCTTCAGCGCGGTGACGATTTCCTTGAGATGCTTTTGTGACGAGGCGTCGACTTCCCAATCCATGGCGAAGTCTTCGTCGGGACGGACCGAGCCATCCTTAGGCGGTAAGTCACGGATATGACCATAGGAGGCGAGCACCTTATAGTCGGTGCCGAGATACTTATTTATGGTCTTCGCCTTAGCCGGCGACTCAACGATAACGACCTGCATCGGACGACCTATCGGTTACCCACATCGACGCCGAAATGGGGAGCGGCGAGCCCGCTTTTGATATCTCCCACGGCGTGTAAACTCCGGCTGATAGCTCGGAAAAGTTAAAAAATTCAGACCTTTCCGACTAACGCCACCCGATTACCTGGTAATCGTTCCAGCCGTCCCGCAAGTTCCATTTCCATTAAAACGGTGGCGACGATGGCGGCGGACACTTGGCATTGGCGCACCAGTTCGTCAACGGCGGCCGGGGCGCTGCCCAGCGCGCTCTCGATTTGGAGGCGAAGATCGCCATCCATATTTTTATCATTATTTTCAATAGCTTGAATAACCGGATGCGAGCCCGGGGATTTTTTTATGCCAGTCGCCCGTTTAAGGGGTAAATTATCTAAAATATCGTCTTTAGATTGCACGAGGATGGCCCCGTCCCGAATCAAGCTGTTCGGACCGTGGGCCCGGGGGTCGAGGGGTGAGCCGGGCACAGCGAAAACATCCCGGCCTTGGTCTGCGGCGAGGCGGGCCGTGATGAGCGACCCCGAGCGCAAGGTCGCCTCAACGACCACCACACCGGCGCTGGCGCCGGAAATGATCCGGTTCCGGCGCGGGAATAAGGGGGCTTGGGGCTCGGTGCCGGGCGGCATCTCGGAAACGACCGCCCCGGACTCAGCGATCTGCGCGTGAAGCTTTGCATGCTCGGGCGGATAGATGACGTCGGTGCCGCCCGCAAGGACAGCTACGGTTCGTCCGCCGGCGGCGCCTAAGGCGCCTTCGTGCGCTGCGCCGTCAACGCCCCGGGCCATGCCGGACAGGACAACAAGCCCTTCGCTCACCAGTCCGGTGGCGAGGATGCGTGCCATCTTGCGGCCATTCATCGTTGCATTGCGTGCCCCGACGATGGCGATCATCGGTTGGGCAAGGACCTCCGTCAGGCCTTTGACGACCAGCAACGGCGGCGCATCCTCGATGGCCTTCAAGGGTTCTGGAAAGTGCGGATGCCGCCAGGTGACATAGGTAAGCCCAAGCCGGTGCGCGGCGTGAAACTCCCGTTCGGCGTCCGCCGCAGGCAGCAGCTTTAAAGGACGCCCGCCGGAGCGGACGAATTCCGGCAGGCGTTCGATGGCCTCGGTTGCGGTTGTGAAGCGTTCGAGCAGTTGGCGGAAGGTTTTGGTGCCGATCCCTCCGCTGCGCGTCAACCTGATCCAGGACAGAAGTTCCTGATGCGCGCGGTCAGCCATGGCTCACTTTTTCGCGCCGATACGTGGCTCTTCGCCCCGCAGAAGTCGTTGAAGGTTGGAGGCGTGGCGGATCCAGCCCAAAATCCCCAAGGCCGCGAACTCTATCGCTTCGTTCGGATAGCCGAAGAAGTAAGCATAGATCGGCGCGAGTGCGAGCGCGACCAAAGCCGAGAGCGAGGAGATTCGTGCGATGGCCGCGACGATGATCCAGGTCGCGCAAGCCATGACACCGATTATCGGTGCCGCGGCGATCATCACGCCGAAGGTTGTGGCAACCCCTTTTCCGCCCTTGAACTTTAACCAAACGGGAAAGTTATGACCGAGGATGGCGCCGAAACCGCCAATGAGCGGAACGAGCGGATCGTTGGTGAGCAGTTTGAGTGCGACAACAATGATCGCTCCCTTGCCGCCGTCGAGAAGTAGCGTTGCCGCCGCCAGGCCTTTGCGGCCCGTGCGCAGCACATTTGTCGCGCCGATATTGCCTGAACCTATGCTCCGGATATCGCCAAGGCCCGCGAGTTTCGTGAGCACGAGGCCGAAGGGGATCGAGCCCGCGAGGTAGCCGCCGGCGAGCGCGGCGACATAAAGCCAAAGCGGAAAGTCGGCGGGCATCAGGCCTTGGCCGCAGTAAGGCGGGCCGGCGCCTGTGCGGCGCCAAGAACATCATATACCGCGCGTCCATCGATGACCGTGCGCAAGACGCGGCCCTGAACAGGCCGTCCGTCGAACGGGGAGTTCTTGGATTTCGATTTGAACGCGTCCGCGATCACCTTCCAGCTTTCATCCGGATTGAAGATCACGAGATCGGCTTTCTGTCCGCGCGTGAGACGTCCCGCCTCAAGGCCGAGCAATTTTGCCGGCCCGGACGTCAAGCGGCGTATCACCTCAATCAGCGGCATATCGCCGTTATGGAAAAGATCAAGCGAGACCGCGAGCAAGGTCTCGAGGCCGCTGCCACCGAACGCGGCTTGCGGGAAGGGAAGACGCTTGCTGTCCTGATCGTGCGGTGCGTGGTCGCTGGCGATGGCGTCGATCACGCCGGATTTCAAACCTGCGACGATAGCCTGCCGGTCCTGCTCGTTACGTAGGGGCGGTGAGAGTTTGGCGAAGGTCTTATAATCGCCGACCGCCAGTTCATTCAGCGAAAAATAGAAGGGTGCCGTATCGCATGTGACATTCAGGCCCTGCTTTTTGGCGCGGGCGATGATCTCCACGCTGTCGGCCGTGGAAATGTGCGCGGCGTGATAGCGGCCGCCGGTCATGGCCGTGAGGCGGATGTCGCGCTCGAGCATGATGATTTCCGCTTCGCGCGGAATGCCCGATAGGCCCATGCGCGTCGCAATCTCGCCGGCGTTCATGACGCCGCCAGCGAGAGTCGGTTCTTCCGGATGCTGAACGATCATCAAGCCAAAGGTGGCGGCGTATTGCAGCGCGCGGCGCATGACTTGTGCATCCGCGATAGCCCGGGTCGCATCCGTGAACGCCAGCGCGCCGGCTTTAGAGAGAAGCCCCATCTCGGCCAGCTCTTTACCTTGCAGGCCTTTAGTGACTGCGCCGTAGCAATAGACCTTTGTCAGCGCCAGTTGGCGCGCACGCCGGGCCACAAACTCCAGCGTCGGTTCATCGTCTACGACGGGGTTGGTGTTGGGCAGGCACACCATCGTCGTGACCCCGCCCGCGACGGCGGCTTCGCCGGCACTCTTCAGGCTCTCTTTATGTTCTTCGCCCGGTTCGCGCAGTTGAACACGCATGTCCACAAGACCGGGCGCGAGGCACATGCCTTGGCAGTCCACGACCTGTGTATCGGCCGAAACCTTGCCGTCGAATAACTTGGAGCCGATATCTAGGATTTCCTGCCCACTGGTCAGAACCTCGCCGGGTCCATCGAAGCCCGACGCGGGATCGACGACGCGGGCATTGATGTAGGCAATGCGGCCGGGCTTCGCGACGCTCATGATGCGGCCTTCCGCGCTTGGACATCCCGATTGTTCAGCGCAAGAATCTCGAGAACGGCCATGCGCACGGCGACGCCGAGTTCTACCTGCTCGCGGATGACGCTGCGTTCAAAGTCGTCCGCGACATCTGAGTCGATTTCCGTGCCGCGGTTCATGGGGCCTGGATGCATGATGAGGGCATCCGGCTTGGCTTGCGCCAGCTTCGCCCGGTCCAGGCCGAAGAAGTGGAAGTATTCTCGCACCGACGGAATGAAACTGCCGCGCATCCGTTCGTTCTGCACACGCAGCATCATGACGATATCCACGTCCTTCAGGCCGGCGGTCATGTCGGTGAAGACCTCGACGCCCATTCGGTCCACTTGGCTGGGGATCAGCGTACGGGGCGCGATGATGCGCACGCGCGCTCCCATGGTGAGCAGGAGCAGGAAGTTCGACCGCGCGACGCGGCTGTGGAGCACATCCCCGCAAATCGCCACGAGAAGGCCGTTCAACTTGCCCTTGCGACGGCGGATCGTCAGCGCATCGAGCAGAGCTTGGGTCGGATGTTCGTGGCTACCGTCACCGCCGTTCACCACGCCGCAATTGACCTTATCGGCCAGCAGTTTGACGGCGCCGGAGTCGGGATGGCGTACGACGAGGACATCCGGGTGCATCGCATTCAGGGTCACTGCGGTGTCGATCAGGGTCTCGCCCTTGGCGACCGAGCTCGATTCAACCTGCATGTTGATCACGTTCGCGCCCAGCCGCTTGGCGGCGAGCTCGAAGGACGTCCGCGTGCGGGTCGAATTCTCGAAAAACAGATTGACGATGGTTCGGCCCCGGAGCGCATCCGACATCTTTTCCGGCGCGCGGTTCAGCGCGACGTAATAGTCCGAACGGTCCAGTAAATGATTGATTTCAGCCGGGGATAGCCCCTCGATGCCGAGGAGGTGACGATGCGGAAAAACGGGATTGAGCATAAGCCCGGACTATAGGCAGCAGGCCGCCCCGAGGCAACCCCTACGCCTGATAGCGCATCGCATCGAGCGCGCCCTGCAAAATGTAGGCGGCCGCCGCTTTATCCACCAATTCCGCCCGGCGTTTCCGGGATAGGTCGGCTTCGTCCGTCAGCATACGTTCGACGACACTGGATGAAAGGCGTTCGTCCCAAAAGGCGACAGGAAGGTCTAGCCGTTTGAGGACTTCGCTCACGAAGGACCGGGTGGCCTGCGCCCGGGGGCCTTCGGTTCCATCCATTTGAATAGGCAACCCGACGACCAGTGCGCCGACATTGCGGCTTTGGATGACCTCGGCCAGTTCGGCCCAATCCTGGGTGAACTTACGCCGGGCGATTGTTTTTAAGGGGGACGCGATCATGTACCCCACGTCCGAGAGGGCGAGGCCGATGGTTTTCGTGCCGAGATCCAGGCCCAAAATCGTCTGATTTCGGACTAATTGCGCCTTCAAAGCGCTAGGCTTGCAGATCGCCATATCGGGTGTTACGCACATTCCGCCGGCGCCAGGCCGGAGCCCGAGAGATGTAACTGATGTCATTGGATAAAGCCACCGTTCGGCGGATCGCGACCCTGTCGCGTATCGAAGTCGCCGATGCCGATCTTGAGGTCGTTGCCGGCCAGCTATCGGGCATCCTCAATTGGATCGAGCAACTGAAGGAAGTCGACACGACCAACGTCGCGCCCATGACCGGAGGGACGGACCTGAAGCTCCAGTGGCGCCCCGACGTGGTGAACGACGGCGATAAGATGGAACAGGTTCTCGCCAATGCGCCGGACGGCCACGATGGCTTCTTCGGCGTGCCGAAAGTTGTCGAGTAGAGGCGCGCCGTGACTCAACTCACTTCTTTCACCATCGCCGAAGCGCGCGAAAAGCTGGCAAAAAAAGAATTCACTGCGCTTGAGCTGACGGACGCGCACTTGGCTGCGATGGAACGCGCCAAGGACTTGAACGCGTTCATCACGATGACGGGAGATCTCGCGCGCGAGCGTGCGCGCGAGTCCGATAAGCGCTTGGCGGCCGGCCATGGCGGTGCGCTCGAAGGCATTCCACTCGGCATCAAGGATCTGTTTTGCACCGAAGGCGTTCTGACGACGGCCGCCTCGCATATTCTTGACGGCTTCAAGCCGCGCTACGAAAGCACGGTAAGCCAGAAGCTGCGCGACGCCGGCTCTGTGATGCTCGGCAAGCTCAATCTGGACGAATTCGCGATGGGTTCGGCCAATATCACGAGCTACTACGGTCCAGTGAAGAACCCGTGGAAAGCCAAGGGGCGCAACGTTGAACTCGTGCCAGGTGGATCGTCGGGCGGTTCGGCCTCGTCTGTTGCTGCGCATCTTGTCATGGGCGCGACCGGGACCGACACCGGTGGTTCGATCCGCCAGCCAGCCGCGTTTTGCGGCATCGTCGGCGTGAAGCCGACCTACGGTCGTTGCTCACGTTGGGGGGTCGTCGCCTTCGCCAGTTCGCTCGATCAGGCCGGCCCCATGACTCGCACAGTCCGCGATGCGGCAATCATGCTGCGCGCGATGTCGGGTTACGACCCGAAAGATTCCACCTCGGCTCAGCTTGAGGTCCCCGACTTTGAAGCCGCACTGGCAAAAGGTGTCAAAGGCCTGCGCATCGGCATTCCAAAGGAATATCGTCCCGCGGGTCTCAGCCCGGAACTCGCCGCGCTTTGGGACAAGGGTGTGGAGTGGCTTAAGGCCGCCGGCGCGACGCCGGTGGAGATCAGCCTGCCGCACACCAAGTCTGCGCTTCCCACTTATTATATTGTCGCGCCGGCGGAAGCCTCTTCCAATCTGGCCCGCTACGACGGCGTCCGCTTCGGATTGCGCGTGGAAGGCAAGTCGCTTGATGACATGTATGCCAAGACGCGCGCCGCCGGCTTTGGCGCGGAAGTGCGCCGCCGCATCATGATCGGCACGTACGTGCTCTCCGCCGGTTATTATGATGCCTACTATCTGAAGGCGCAGAAAGTGCGTGCGCTGATCAATCAAGACTTCACCGACGCCTTTGAAAAGGTCGATGCGATCCTGACGCCGACAGCGCCGACACCCGCCTTTGGAATCGGCGAAAAGTCGGATGATCCGATTGCCATGTACCTCAACGACGTGTTCACCGTGCCGGCCTCGCTAGCCGGTATCCCGGGCGCTTCCGTACCAGCGGGCCTCAGTGCGGATGGTTTGCCGCTCGGTCTTCAGGTGCTGACGCGCCGCTGGGATGAGGAAACCTTGTTCCGCGTGTGCCAGGTTCTGGAAGATGCGGCTCAGTTTCCCTTGCTGCCGGCGGTGTAGAGGACGCGATGGGTTACATTATCAAAGGCGAAAAGCATGATTGGGAGCTCGTGATCGGGCTCGAAGTTCATGCGCAGGTCATCTCGAAGGCCAAGTTATTCTCGGGTTCCTCGACGGATTTCGGCGGTGGGCCCAACACGCAAGTTTCTTTTATCGACGCCGGTATGCCCGGCATGCTCCCAGTGCTGAATGGACACGCGGTCGAGCAGGCGGTGAAAACAGGCTTGGGCCTCAAGGCGAAGATCAACCGCCGCAGTGTTTTCGCCCGTAAGAACTATTTCTACGCGGACATGCCGCAAGGCTATCAGATCAGCCAATATGATCAGCCGATCGTCGGTGAGGGTACGCTTGTACTCGATATGCCGGACGGCTCGACACGGGAAATCGGGATTGAACGGCTGCATCTGGAACAGGATGCGGGCAAATCTATTCACGACCTTCATCCCCACAAGTCGTACATCGATCTCAACCGCTCGGGCATCCCGTTGATGGAGATCGTCTCGAAGCCGGACATTCGCACGCCGGAAGAGGTGGGGATTTATCTAAAAAAGTTGCGCTCTATTTTACGTTATCTCGGCACCTGCGACGGCAATATGGAAGAAGGCTCCATGCGCTGTGATGCGAACGTGTCCGTTCGTCCGGTGGGATCGACCGAGTTGCGCACCCGCTGCGAAATCAAGAACGTGAATTCGGTGCGTTTCGTGATGCAGGCCATCGAGTATGAAGCACGCCGTCAGGTGGACTGTTATGAGAGCGGCGGGACTGTCGATCAGGAAACGCGCCTGTACGATTCCCATAAGGGCGAGACCCGCTCGATGCGTTCAAAGGAATTCGCGCACGACTACAGGTATTTTCCGGATCCGGATTTGCTTCCGATCGAGTTCGACGAAGCTTTTGTTGCGCGGCTCCGGGATGCGCTGCCCGAACTCCCCGATGACAAGCTGACCCGCTTCATCAAAGATTTTGGCCTCACGGCTTACGACGCCGGCGTGTTGGTCGCGGAAAAAGAAAGTGCCGTTTATTTTGAGGAAGTGGCCAAGGGCCGCGACCCGAAGTTGGCGGCGAACTGGGTCATCACCAATCTTTTTGGCGTGCTGAATAAACGCGGCATCGAGATCGGCGATAGCCCCGTTAGCGCGAAGGACCTCGGTCGCCTGATCGAGCTTATCTCCGACAACACCATCTCCAGCCGCATGGCCAAGGAAGTGTTCGAGGCGATGGTGGAGACCGGCAAAGCGCCGGATGCGATCGTCGAAGAACGCGGTATGAAGCAGATCACCGACACTGGCGCAATCGATGCCGCCGTCGACAAGATCATCGCCGAGAACGCCGACAAGGTTGCGCAGTACAAGTCCGGTAAAGTTCAGATGCTGGGCTGGTTCGTCGGTCAGGTGATGAAAGCCACCCAAGGTAAAGCCAATCCGGCGATGTGCTCGGATGCGCTTAAGAAAAAGCTGGACGCTTGAGCGAACCCGACGATCAGAAGCCGCCGCGCCGTCTCAAAAGCGGAACCGTTTTTGTCCTCGGTCTCGGCCTGTGCGCCGTTATCGGGTGGCTGCTTTATCAACCCTATCTTCCGAAAGCGTGGCTACACGATTTCTCCGGCGAAATCGCCGTCCGCGCGACGCCGGATCCGACGCCGCCCGAGGTCGAAGACACGCGGCAGGTCCAGCGGCGCGAAACGCCGTCGCATCCTTATATCTGCGCGACCGATTTCATTCATGTGCCCTGGGACCGGATGGTGGTGGTGACCTCCGCCGAGGATATCTTGACGCATCCGCTGCTGGCCGATGCGGCGTGGGGCAGCCTTTCGCGCGATGATGTCGCGGCGCAGATGAAGACGGATAAGCGCTATCAGCTTATCGTGCTTTTGAAGGATCGCGCCGTCGTCGACGCACAGCTTTTCTTCACCTTCTGGGGCGATCTCACCGCGATCGCCCGACCGGAAGGCTTCGGGCGCGCCGAGGCTGTGTTCACGGCCTACAGTGATGACGGGATTTATTTTGTTCAACCGGCCGGCGACGTTCCGGCCAATGTGTGCAAGACGCCCTAGCTATTTGGGGGCAGCTTTCCTTCGATCTCCATGTATACGCGGCCGATCGCGAGATCCTGCTTACCTTTGGTCTGCGGAACGGCCGCGAACGGTCCCCAATTCACCTGCTTCGAGGCCTCGCAGACGGGAGGCTTGCCTTCGTTTGTGCACGGTAGCCCGAGCGCGTGCAGACGCTTTCCTTCGGCAACGATGTATTCTTGGATTTTCAGCGATGCATCGAGATCGCGCTTCATCTCGGCCATGCTATCAACGAAGCCGTGACCCGGGATGTACCAGGACACGTCCATGGCCTTTGCCTTCTTGAGTGTTTCAACCCATTCGCTGGGATAGGACGAGCGCTGCGAAGGGAAAATGTCGCGTGCATAGATTTCGCCCAGGAAAAGCACTTTCGTTTGCGGCAAGTACACGGCGAGATCGCCGCCGGTATGGGCGCGGCCAAGGTTCAGGATCTGGAATTCCGTATCGCCAACCTTGAGAACGCGTTTATCGGCAACCGTCTCGCTGGGAACCACGGCGCTTTTCGCGAGAACTTTCTGCGAAGCTGGGGAGGAAATAAAAACGGCGTTCGGGAAGGCGGCTTTGATTTCCGCATTTCCACCCACATGGTCGATGTGATCCGAAGCCGTCACCACATACTTCAGCGGCTGCGGCGTGATTTTCTTGATCGTATCGACTAGCCGCTTTCCATCTTGCGGGTCGCCTTGTCCGTCCATGAGTACGACGCCATCGCTGGTGACGACGATGAGGCTTACGGTTCCGATCACCGAGCCGTCGGCGTCCGGCGAATGCGTGTCTTCGTAGACGTAGATGTCGGGCTCGATTGTTTTCCAGCGCGGGAAGTCCTTTTCGGCGAGGCCGCGGTCCGCGATGAGACCCGACTTCGGAAACTCCGCGCCCTGCGCCACGCCGGCACAGAAAAGCGCGGCGGCCATCAAACCAAATAATTTCATTGGACCCTCCCCGGCGATCCCCCGAGCTTAGAGGGCTGCTAACGCCTAGAATAGGCTGAGTTTTTGGCTTTAGCCGGTCGGGTTGACTTTCGCTCGCCCAAGCTTCATCTTCCGGCCCGCCTCCAGGCCTCTCGTAAAGAGAAAAGCGCGTGATTCCAGCGCTCTGCCGGCCCAGGGGAGAGGTGGCCGAGTGGCTTAAGGCGCTGGTTTGCTAAACCAGTGTATTGGGAAACCGATACCGAGGGTTCGAATCCCTCCCTCTCCGCCAGACGGCGCACGGCCGTCCGGCTGTATAAATTTCCAAAAAAAGCAGCTTATACGTCTCCAAACGGACGTTTCGCGGGGCCAAATAGGTCTCCGATCGGCAAAATCTGCGACGCCGGAACGAGTGTCACTGTGGATTTCGGGCGGAATGAGCGCGGATGGTCGTTCAGGGCGGTGATCGTGACCTCCGGAATCTTCGCGCGCGTTGGACCGCGCACGACGCAACGTCGCCGGCGCGTGTTCGGAATGCCCAAGGCATAAACATGCCCACATCCCCGTCGGTCAGCGTGAAATCCAAACAAAGCCGGTTAAGACGACGCAACAGCGCTAAAGATCCTGCGTTCGGTTGCGGTGACGACGGGGTCTGGGGAGGGTAATATGACCGCCCATACAGAGACCTAACCGAAAGTCATTCGAACGTTGTTAAACCAAGCGGTCGCGTTTCATCAGGCCGGTAACCTCACCGAAGCCCAGCGTCTCTATGAGCAGGTTCTGCGGATCGATCCGCGGAGTTTCCCGGCGCAATACCAACTCGCGCTCCTCCTTTATCAGCAGCAGCGGCCGGAAGCCCTCTCGGCGGTCGACGCGGCATTGCAACTCAATCCTGGAAGCCGTGAAGCGCTGTTGCTTCACGGCGTTTTGTTGATGGGACGCGGTCAGCTTGAACCCGCGCTGGCGAGCATTTCGAAAGTCACCGCCGGGAATCCCCGTGATCTCCAAGCTTGGCACAATCGCGGCGTGATCCTCACGAGGTTGGAACGTTTTCAAGACGCCGTCGCTTCGTTTGAACAAGCGCTGGCTATTACGCCCAACGCGGAATCGTGGGACGGCCATGGATCGGCGTTACACCTGCAAAAACGCCTGGAAGAAGCGCTTCGCAGCTTCGATAACGCGCTCGTGCTTGCGCCGAGGTTTATCGCAGCGCTTTGTCATCGGGGCGCCGTGCTCGCGGATTTGAAGCGGTATGGCGATGCCGTTCAAGCCTTCGAGGCCGCGCTGACATTGTCTCCAGAGCTTTTTGAGGCATGGAGCAATCGCGGGTCGGCATTTTACGAAATGGAGCGCATGACCGAAGCGCTCGAGAGCTACGATCGCGCCCTCGCACTTCGGCCGAGGCATGCGCCCGACTGGGTCAATCGCGGCAAGGCGCTGGAAGTGCTGGAGCGCGTCGACGAGGCCATCGCGAGCTATGATCGCGCTCTCTCGATCGCACCCGATAACGCCGAAGCGTGGTACGCACGCTCACTCACGCTGCGCAGCATGCATCGTTTTGAGGAGGCGCTCGCAAATGTCGACAAAGCATTGGCGATCGATCCGAGCGCACGCCCGGCGTTGGTGCAGCGTGCATGGTTGCTTTGCGAACTCAACAAAGTCACGGAAGGCCTCGTGATTATGGCCGAAGCCGCCGGTCATGCCGTCAAATCCGGCCTCGTCGCAGGGTTACCCACATCGCCACATAAACAACGGCACGAGATCGAGCAGCGCGAATATCTTGCTGCGCGCGGGATCGCTGTGAGGGATGGCGGATACTATTTCGCCGAAGGCAATAAGCTTCCTGGACCGGCGATCAACCCTGCCAATATCGAGACGGCGCCCGCGCAGTGGGCCAGCCGCGAGCCGCGCATCGCGGTGATCGACAATCTTTTGACCGAAGAAGCGTTGGAGCGCCTTCGCCGTTTCTGTTGGGACTCGACCATCTGGCACAAGTCCTACAAGGACGGCTATCTCGGTGCCCTGCCGGAGCAGGGTTTCGCCTGTCCGCTGCTTGCTCAAATCGCCGAGGAGCTGCGCGATACGTTTCCGGCTATCATTGGCGATCACAGACTTCGCATGATGTGGGGCTTCAAGTACGACAGTACGCTTAAAGGTATCGGCATCCACGCCGATCAGGCGGCCGTGAACGTGAACTTCTGGATCACGCCGGATGAAGCCAATCTAAACCCAGATGGCGGGGGGCTGATTGTGTGGGACGCGGCGGCGCCGGATGATTGGGACCCGGCGAAATACAACGGCGACGAATCCGGCATTCGCGCGTTTCTTGCGCAGGCGGGCGCGAAGGCGGTCAAGGTGCCTTACCGCGCTAACCGCGCGGTGATTTTCGATTCCGATCTGTTCCACGAAACGGACGACATCGAATTCAATGAAGGCTATCTCAACCGGCGCATCAACCTCACGATGCTCTACGGCCGGCGGACCTATTACGGCCGGTAAGGCGCTCCCGCGGCCCGCCCGAATCGTCTAAGCTCAAGTCGAGCGATTGGCTTTTTGGGGGGACTCTCATGCGCTTCACAGCCCTTGCGGTTTTGGCGGTTTCATTCCCGGCGATTGCGTCTGCCGCGGAGGCGGTGAATTTCGAGATCGTCCAGCCCGATGTGCTGGCGGGCACGGATGCGCTCTCAAGCGCCTGGGCGGATTACGACAATGATGGTGATCTCGATCTCGCCGTCGCCTTTGAATATGGCATCGTGAAGCTGTTCCAAAATAACGATGGCGTCTTTGCCGATGTGTCCGCCAAGGCGGGGCTTGGCACCGTCGCGCGCGCGGATGCTGAAGCGCTCAAGCCTATTGAGGTTCGCTCATCGGCGTGGGGTGATTACGATGGCGACGGGCATCTGGACCTTTACGTTGGTACGCGCTTCGCCGGGGTTGGGACGCCTCCAACCCTCAATCGCAGCTATTTATTCCACAACAACGGTGACGGGACCTTTGCCGAAGTCGCGGCCAAGATGGGCGTTGATGCGCCGGCGGCGAGCGTCCGTCAGGCCAGCTTCATCGACCTCGATGGCGACGGGGACCTCGATCTTTTCATGGCTGATCGGAACGGGGCGAATCGGATGTTTCGTAACGATGGCGCGGTTTTCGTCGATATCGCTGAGAAAGTGGGCCTTGCCGACAAACGTTTTACCGTCGGTGTCTGTTGGTTCGACATGGACAAAGACGGCGACTTGGATGCTTTTGTCGCGAACCAAGACGGCGGCACGGACGCGTTTTACAAAAATGACAAAGGTATGTTCACCGACGTTGCGGCGCGCCTCGGCATGGACCGGCCGGGTCGCGCGAAAGACGAGGGCGGCGTCGGCTGCTCCGTCAGCGACTACGACAATGACGGAAATCTCGACATCTTCGTCGCAACCTACGGCGACAACCTGCTCTACCGTGGCGACGGCAAGGGCGCTTTCACCGAGGTCGCTCAGAAGCAGGGCATTACCGGCCACGGTCATAATGTCGGCGCAAGCTGGGGCGACTTCGACAACGACGGTTTCGTGGATATTTTTGTCGCCGACTATCACGACGACGAGCCGGTCAATCGGCTCTACCGCAACACGGGTAACGGCTTTGTGGACGTCATCACACCCGTGATGAACGGTTCCGATCATGGCGTACAGTGGGCGGACTATGACGGCGATGGTGATCTCGACCTGTCGCTCACCAATGCCTTTTCGAAGACGGTCGCCCGCCATGTTCTTCTGCGGAATGGCTTAGATGCCGCTGCGCGCGCCAAATCGCTTCAGGTTATGGTGCGCGATTCCAAGGGCAAGTATGCGCCTGGAGCGGAGGTTCGGCTCTTCAACAAGGCAGGGAAGCTGCTCGCCACGCGCCTTGTGAACACTGGCGACGGCTACAATTCACAAAGCGTGTCGCCGATACACTTCGGCCTCGCTTCGAGCGAGCCGGTGACCGTGGAGGTGACTTACATCACCGCCAAGGGCCGGCTGACTCAACGCGAGACCGGTGTGCAGCCCGGGAAAATCGTAACGGTTAAGCAGAAGCCGTAAGACTTGCTATTTCGGCAGCTTCCCTTCGATTTCCGAATACATGCGCGCGAGGGCACGCGGCGCCTGGCCTGCGGCGGCCGTCGAATTGGCGTAGGGCCCCCAGTTGGCCTTAGCGTTGGCCGGGCAATCCTTTTCCGTCGGGCACGGCGCGCCGGTCGGGTGCAGTCGCTTGCCCTCGGAGACGACCAGTTCCACGGCTTTGGTGAAATCTTGCAAGTCCGCCTTCAGTTCAGCCGAGGTGCCGGTGGTAAAGCCGTGGCCGGGGATGAACCAGGTTACATCCATCGCCTGGGCTTTCTTCAGCGTCGCCACCCACTCCGTCGGGAACCCGGTGATCATGGGCGGGAACAGGTTGCGGTCATAGATTTCGCTCAGGAACATGACCTTGGTCGCCGGCAGGTACACCACGAGGTCACCGCCGGTGTGTGCGCGGCCGAGGTTCAGGATTTGGATTTCCGTGCCGCCGAGTTTCAGCGAACGTTTGTCATCCACCAGTTCGGTCGGCAGTACAGTGCGCTTCTGCCCCTGCATGGTTTTTAAGGACGCCGAGGACGAAATGAAGGTCGCATCCGGGAAGGCCGCTTTCACGACGGGAAGACCGCCGACGTGATCGCCGTGGTCCGATGCGATGATCATATATTTGAGCGGTTGCGGCGTGATTTTCTTGATCGCCTCGACCAGCGCCTTTCCGCGCGTTTCGTTGTCCTGGCCGTCCACCAGTACGACGCCTTCATTCGTTACGATGATCAGGCTGTTGGTGGTGAAGGTGAAATCCGGCGTAATAAGGGTGTCTTCGTAGGCGTAAACATTTGGAACGATCTGGTGCCAGCGCGGGAAATCCGACGGCTTAAGATTGTGATGGGCGATGTCGGCGGATTTCGTGGGATCGGCCGCCGAAGCCGAAACGGAGGTCATCAGCGCGCAGGCCAGCGCGGCCACGGTCAGGCGAAAATTGTTCATGGGAATACCCTCAAGACAGGTTCAACTTGACCGCGAGACTAGTATTGTCCTTCTTCAAAAGGGAACAAAAAATCACCCGAGCAATGACCTCACGCCCCCCAAAACTCCAGCCCACGCTCATCGGCGATAGAGTGATCGTTCGGCCCATTGGGGTCGAGGACTGGCCGGCCATGTTCCGCGCTGCGTCGGACCCGAAGATATGGGAGTTGCATCCCGCGCACGATCGTTACACCGAGCCTGTGTTTCGCAAGTACTTCGATAGCGCGATTGCGTCTGGCAGTGCCTTTACGTTCTTGGATCGCGACAGCAAAGCGGTAATCGGTTCCAGCCGGTATCACGGGTATGACCCCACTTTGAGCGAGGTCGAAATTGGCTGGACGTTTTTAACTCGCGCCTATTGGGGCGGCGCGTATAACCGTGAGGTTAAACGCCTCATGATCGACCACGCCTTCACATTCGCGGATACGGTCGTTTTCTGGGTTGGCGAAACGAATTGGCGTTCGCAGCGCGCCATGGAGAAAATCGGCGGCGTCCGGCGCGAAGGCCGGTTCACACGCCCACTGACGGGGCCGGACCAGTACCACTTTATCTACGAAATCCGGAAAAGCGCTTTCATATAAACGGCGATGTTCAACGCGCGAGCAGGTTACGGTGCTCGAGGCGACTCAGCCAGCGTACGAGCGGCCAAAGGATGATCAAATAAATCAGGGCGGCAAGGACAATAGGCGACGGGTTGTAGACGAGGGCTTGCGCATCGCGCGCGATGCGCAGCAACTCAGGTAGGGCAACGACGCTGGCGATGGTCGTCAATTTCACAACTTCTATGCTGTTGCTGACGAGGTCCGGCAGAACGTTGCGCGTGGCTTGCGGAATGACCACATGGATCAGAGCTTGCGCGCGCGTCAGACCCGTCGACCTCGCCGCTTCCGTTTGCCCCGCGGGGACACTCAGCAGTCCCGCCCGGAAGATCTCTCCGTAATAGGCGGAATTGTTGAGGAGGAAGCCCAGCGCGACGGCGAACAATTTCGGCAGATCGAGGCCAAGAAAAGGGAATCCGAAGTAGATGAAGATCAGCAACACAATCGGGGGCAGCGCGCGAAACAGATCGACGTAGGCTGCCACCAGCAACGTGACGAACTTGTTTTGGCTTTGCGTGGCCAAAAGCGCTACGGCAAGGCCGCCGAGAAGGCCTGTGGGAATAACCAGCGCCGATAATCCAAGCGTGGTCAGCAGGCCCTGCAGCAGGAACGGCAGGACCTCCCGGAAGACCGCGATATTGAAGAAGTTCTCCAAGAGCGCGTCCATTTTACACCCGCCATTGCATGCGGTTCTCCATTCGACGGGCAAGGATCATCGCCGGGATGAAGATCGCGAGGTACGCCGCCGCGGCCATTGTCAGCGGTGTTGGATTGCCGGCGGTGCTTGTCGCCGACTGGGCATTGTTCAGGACTTCGCTGAGGGCGACGACGGAGCCCAGCGCCACGTTCTTGCTCACGGCAATGACGCGGTTCGTGAGGGGCGGCAGGGCCAGCCGTAGCGCCTGCGGCAGGATCACGGCGCACATGGTCTGCCACCAGGTCAGCCCGGTCGATCGCGCCGCTTCCGATTGCCCGCGCGGCAAGCTCAGAATCGCGCCCCAAAGGGATTCTTCCGCGTAGGCCGCCAGGACCAGTGAAAGCGAGAGCCAGGTCGCCGTGAAGGCCGACATGGAGATGCCGATCAAGGGAAAGGCGAAAAAGAAGACGATGATGATAATCAGCGGTGGCAAGGCGCGCATGATGTCGGCGAACATCACGATGGGGATCGAGAACCACGGGGTCTGCTTGGCGCGGAGGATCGCAAGTGCGAAGCCAAGCGCGAGACCCGTGGCGGTCACCGCGACGCCGACGCCGATGGTAATCCACACGCCGGCCAGAATATCGGGCCAATAGCGCGCCGCGACCTCGGTATTGAAGAATGTGTCGAGAAGGCGCGCGAGGCCGTCCATTACGCCCAACTCGTATAACGCGTCAGGAACGCGCGCGTCCGTTCGTGTTTTGGTGCGCCAAAGATCTCATGCGGCGGGCCCTGTTCGACGATGGCGCCGCCGTCCATGAAGATGACGCGGTCGGCCGCCTCGCGCGCGAATCCCATTTCGTGAGTAACGACCAGCATCGTCATACCGCTCTCGCGCAGCTCGCGCATCACCTTCAGGACTTCTCCCACCGTTTCCGGGTCGAGGGCGCTCGTTGGCTCATCGAACAGCATCAATTTCGGCTGGAGGACGATAGCGCGGGCGATGGCGACGCGCTGTTGTTGTCCGCCGGATAATTGTCCGGGATAAATCTTAGCCTTGTCGGCGAGGCCAACCCGTTTCAGCGCCGCCAATCCCAGCGCGTCGGCCTCTGCGGCGGACTTGCCCCGCACCTTGCGCAGCGCCAAGGTGACATTGCCGAGCGCGCTGAGGTGCGGGTACAGATTGAATTGTTGAAACACCATGCCGATCTTTTGACGCAAGGCATTGATGTCGACGCCGCCGCCGGTGATCTCGGTGCCGTCCACGACGATCCGGCCGCCGGTGGGCTCTTCAAGACGATTGCAGCAGCGCAGCATGCTGCTTTTGCCCGAACCTGACGGTCCGACGACACAAACCATTTCGCCCGCGCGCACCGCGAGATCGATCCCGCGCAGCACTTCAAGCGGACCGTAGGCCTTTCGCAGCCCGACGAGCTCAAGGATGGGCGACGAGCTCATGCGGCGCGCGGCATCAGCATTTGAGGGTAACGGGCGAGGGGTCGTAGCCTTCGAGCCCCGGCACGCCGTGGCCTGGCGCGATGACGACCGCAGCGCTGTCCGCCGCCGGCGTAAAGCCGAACCACTTTTGGGCCGCCTTCGCGATGAAGCCGTCCTTCTTCATGCACTTCAAGGCCATCGAGGCGGCGTCTCGGCCGGCCTTGTCGTTGCCGCGAAAGGCAAGCGCCGTGACGAGGCCCGTGGAGATCGTGAAAGTGGCGTTCACCGCCGGATTTTGTTTTGCGATCCAGCCGGCCACCGTATTTCCCGCAAGGCTCGCATCGGCGCGGCCCACCTGAACGGCCTGAACCGCGTCTGCGTTGGTACCGTAGACGTCGAACTTGAAACCGTATTTTGCAGCGTTGTCGCGGCACCAGGCTTCATACGCCGACCCCTTGTTCACGGCGATGGTTTTGCCTTTCAGTTCTTCCAAAGACTTGATGCCCGGCGCGGATTTTTTCTCGACGAAGCTGAAATCCTGGTTGAGATAACCTTCCGTGAACAGCATCGACTTCGCCCGCTCCGGCGTTGCGGTAACCACCGCGAGGACAAAGTCATATTTTCCCGCGTTCAATCCGGGCACAAGACCGGAGAACTCCGTGCCTTCGATTTCGAGTTTTTTTCCAAGCCGGCGCGCGAGTTCATTGCCAAGGTCGATATTGAAGCCCTGAAGCTGGCCACCGAGGGTACGCATCGCATGGGGCGCGAAAGTGGCGTCGACGCCGGTCTTCAAGGTCTGCGCCGCCGCAGACGTGCTGACGAGGGCCGCAACGGCGAAGCTTAAACACAGTCTCGGGAGTTTCATGGCGGCCTCTGGTCTGGAACGTTAGGTGACGTAGGTTAGATCAGTCCGGCCTTTTTCCCAACGGGGCCCCGGCGCCGATCCGCTCGACGATCAGGCCGTAGTGCTCGGGCCGGCGATGTTTAGCGAAATTGAATACGTGTTCACGGAAGGTCTCGCCGATGGCCAGATCGATATTGGCGAAAATCAACTCGTCGGTCTCGGTCTGGGCTAAAGCGGTGATCTCACCCGTCGGCGACACAATGGCCGAGCCGCCGATCATGTGGAAACCGTCTTCTGAACCGCACTTTGCGGCCGCCGCCACCCACAGTGCGTTCCCGTACGCATTACCTTGCATCGAAATGAGGTGCGAGGACATCCGCAGGTGCGGAGCCTCGGGCCAGTGGATATTTACGCTCGGCGTATTGTATCCCAGCACCACGATCTCGGCGCTTTGCAGCGCCATCACGCGATAAGTCTCCGCCCACCGGCGGTCGTTGCAGATGCACATGCCCATCCGGACGCCCTGCGTGGTCCAAACATTGAAGCCCTCGTTTCCCACGTCGAAGAACTTCTTCTCAAGATGCTGGAACGGAGCCGTCGCGATATGATGTGAATGTCCGGGAAGATGAATTTTCCGGTAACGTCCAACGATCTTGGCGTTTTCGTCGGTCAGGATCGCGGTATTGAACCGGCGGCCGTCGGGCGTCAGTTCGGCATATCCGAGATAGAATCCAATCTTGAATTCGGCGGCGAGGTCGAACAACGGCTTTGTTTCTGGTCCCGGCATGCTGCGTTCGAAGAAACGCTCCACGGCTTCTTCCTCGGTCATCCAATAGCGCGGGAAAAATGTCGTCAGCGCGAGCTCAGGAAAAACGACGAACTTTGCGCCGCGCGAATGGGCTTCACGCAGCAGTGCAATTAGACGCTTAACGACGGCCGCGCGGCTATCGGCAAGTGAGATAGGGCCGAGTTGAGCTACGGCGAGAGGAAAGGGACGCTTCAGACCGCTCATCTTTCATTCCTACTTCAACGATTGTGCGCAACGCCTCGCGCGCTTCCGCCATCGAAAGACCCGACGGGCTGGAAAGCGCATCCGAGGCCTGGCGCTTGAGAAACTGCCCCGAGCCGCGCTCGGCGTTCAGCGTGTTGTTTTCGACCACGGTGCGGCCGCGGCTGATCACGATCTCCGGCCAACCTTTGAGCTTGCGCCCTTCGTACGGCGTGTAGCCGGTGTTGTCGTGCAGCATCGAAGCGGTCACCGTCATCTCGCGGTTCGGGTTCCAAATTCCGAGATCCGCATCGGCGCCGACCGCGATGGTGCCTTTGCGTCCCGTCAGCCCATACATGGAGGCATGATTGGTCGACGTCAGCGCGACGAACTCCTGCAGCGACAGCCGTCCAGCCATGACCCCTTCGGAGAACAGTAGCGGCATGCGCAACTCGATCCCCGGCAGGCCGTTCGCCATTTCCTTGAATGTCGTCGCATCGCCCTTGGGCAATTTGCCGGTCCTGTCGAAGCGGTAAGGTGCGTGATCGGACGAGAAGATCGGCAGCGTGCCGTCTTTAAGCCCGGCCCAGACCGCCGCTTGTGAATCCTCATCGCGTGGGGGCGGTGAGCAGCAGTACATCGCGCCGTCCAGGCCGTTCCTGTCGAGATCGTCGGCGGTTAGGAACAGGTACTGCGGGCAGGTCTCCGCATAGATCGCCGCGCCGCGTTGCTTGGCGGTGCGGATGGTGTCGATCGCCTCGCGGGCGGATACGTGCACGATGAGGACCGGAACGCCGATGAGGCGCGAAAGCGCGATCGCGCGGTTGGTCGCCTCGCCCTCGGCAATGGGATCGTGCGCCACAGCATGGAACTTCGGCGCCTTATGGCCGCGCGCCAGCAAGCGGTTTGCGAGCCATCGGATCATGTCGTGATTTTCGGCGTGGATCATCACCAGCGCCTGCTCGCTCGCCGCCAGGGCCAGCACGTCGAGGAGTTGGTAGTCGTCCAGCTTGAGCTTGTCGTAGGTCATATAGACCTTAAGCGACGTAATCCCCTCGCGGATCGCTGCCGGCAGATCGACGTTCAGCGCCGTCTCGTCCGGATTGGCGAGGATCAGGTGAAAGCCATAGTCGATGACGGCTTTTTCGCGGGCGCGCTTGGCATAGTCTGCAACGACATCCGGGATTTTCATGTCGCGGTGCTGGGCCGCGAAGGGGATGATGGTGGTTGTGCCGCCGAAGGCCGCAGCCACCGTTGCCGAATAGAAGTCGTCGGCGCACATGATCCCCATGCCGGAAAGCTGCTCCACATGGCAGTGGCTATCGATCCCGCCGGGCAGCACCCAGCGGCCCGAGGCGCTGATGTCACGCCTGCCGCGTGGGAGCGCCTTGCCGACGGCGGTGATGATGCCGTCCTTTACGCCGATATCGGCCTCGACCACCTCGCTGGCCGTAGCCACCCAGCCGTCGCGCACCACCAGATCGAACTCTTCCATACACGTCACTCATATGGGACATTTCGGGCTTCAGGCCCCACCCGTGAGGGCCTTCGGAGTGTGCCCTAAAACGCGCCATGGCCTCCAGCATCATCGTCATAAATCCCAATTCCAGTCAGGCTGTTACGTCCGGGCTCGATACGGCCCTCGAGCCGTTGCGCATGCCCGGGGGACCCGAGATTCGGTGTCTGACCCTCACGGAAGGGCCGCTCGGCATTCAAAGCCAGTCGGATGTCGAATCCGTCACGCTACCGCTCGCGGCCCTGGCGAAGTCCCTGGAGTCGGATGCGGCAGCCTTTGTGATCGCCTGTTTCAGCGATCCCGGCCTGCATGTCGTGCGCGAAGCCGTGAAGCGTCCCGTCCTCGGCATCGCCGAAAGCGGCGTCCTGACCGCACTGACAATGGGTCAAAAATTCGGCGTCATCGCCATCCTCAAGGGGTCCATTGCCCGTCATATGCGGCTGTGGGGCGCCATGGGTGTCATGGATCGGCTTGCCGGCGAACGCGCGATCGACATGGGCGTGGCCGAACTTTCGGACCGCAAGAAGACGCTCACGCGTATGATCGAGGTCGGTAAGCGCTTGCGCGACGAGAAAGACGCCAACGTCATCGTCATGGGCTGCGCGGGCATGGCGCCGCTGCGCGATGGGCTTCAAGACGCGCTGCAGATTCC
The DNA here is from genome assembly GCA_020160875.1 of Pseudomonadota bacterium. Lineage (GTDB taxonomy): Bacteria > Pseudomonadota > Alphaproteobacteria > Rhodospirillales > Rhodospirillaceae > SHVO01. Next base: position 9,122 of record JAIUPE010000015.1, on the reverse strand, counting down.
CGTCGTGGAACCGACGCAGGCCGCCACGGCGATGGCGCTCGGCCGCGTGCGGCTCGGCTGGTAACGATGGACATCGACGTCGCTCATCTGTCGCCGGACCGGATGTACAAACTTCTGGTCAACACGGTGATGCCACGCCCGATTGCCCTGGTTTCCACTCTCGACAGCGACGGCCGCGCGAACGCGGCGCCGTTCAGTTTTTTCAATGTGTTTAGTAACGCACCGCCGCTGCTTGTGATCGGCATTGAGGGCAATCGCCGGGACGCGAAGCCTCACAAGGACACCGCGCGCAATATCATCGATAGCGGCGAGTTCGTCGTGAATCTCGTCAGTCGCGAAATCACGGAACGCATGGTCGTCTGCGCCGTCGATTTTCCCGAAGAGGTGAGCGAGTTTGAGGAGGCTGGTTTTATCCAGCGGTCTTCCCGGAAAATCGCCGTGCCGGGCATCGCGCAATCACCGGTGACGTTCGAATGCCGCCTGTTCGATGTGCGCGCTTTGCCGCACAATCGCAGTCTGATTACCGGCGAGATCGTCCACATGTATGTGCGCGACGATTTGATCGACGAAAAGATGCATGTCGATGTCGACGGCTTGGACCTTGTCGGGCGGATGCATGGCACTGGCTGGTATACGACGACCCGGGATCGGTTTCAGGTCGATCGGATGACCGTCGCGGAATGGAAAGCGCGAAAAGGTTGATTTGAGGCCGCCATTTCGCGCCCGCGGCCTTGCGAAACCCCGAGAACTTTCCCGCATACAGGTGTATCCTACCCCTGCGATTTGGCTTGTTTTTGTCCGTGGAGGATCTCGCGATGGGATTGGACAGACGGCGTGTGTTGCGAGGGATGCTGAACGGCGGAGCTGTCACCGTCGGACTCCCCTTGCTCAATGTTTTTTTGAATGGAAACGGCAACGCGCTTGCGGACGGCAAGCCCATGCCGGTGCGGTTCGGCACCTGGCATTGGGGGCTCGGCATGACGGCGAATATTTTCGTGCCGAAGAAGACCGGCGCGAACTACGACCTTCCCGAGGAGATCGTCGCGTTCAAGCCGATCCAGCAGCATATGAATCTCATCACGAACGCCACGGCGTTTCGTGACGGTACCCCGGGACAATGCCACTACACGGGCTGGGTCATCTTGCGCACCGGTGGTCCGCCGCGTGGCCAGAACGACATGCCGGGCGAAACCATCGACGTCACGATCGCCAACCAGATCGGACGCACGACGCGATTCAAGTCCCTGACGGCGACGGACACCGGCGAAACCGGCAGCACCCTCAGCTTCGAGAACGCCAACACGCCGAACGTGCCGGAGATTTCTCCGGTCAATTTTTACACCCGGCTTTTCGGACCTGACTTTCAGGACCCGAATGCGCCGAGCTTTACGCCCAATCCCAGGACGATGGTGCGGCGGAGTGTGCTCACGGGTGTCCTCGACGAAGTCAAAACGCTCCATCAGAAGGTCGGCGCCGAAGATCGCGCGCGCCTCGATCAGTATTTCACCGGCTTGCGTCATCTCGAGCGCCAGTTCGATCAGCAGCTGACCAAACCGGAGCCGATCGCGGCCTGCGTGAAACCCAAGGAAGTCGACAAAGAGCCGACGGCGGGTAAGGAAGTCGAACTCCTTCACGCGCGTCACAAAGTGATGACCGACCTGATGGTCATGGCGGTAGCCTGCGATCAGACCCGCGTCTTCAATATGTGCTATACGACGCGCTCCGGCTGCGCGAGCAAAGCGGGATACGACAAACCTCACCACACCGCCACCCACGAGGAGCGCATCGACGATAAACTCGGTTATCAGCCGATGGTGTCGTGGTTCACCCGCCGTTCGATGGAAGCCTGGGCGCAGTTCGTCGAAGGTTTCGCCAAGGTCAAGGAAGGCGATGGAACGGTGCTCGATAACGTCTTCATCTACGCCACCAGCGATCACGGTTACGCCCGTACGCACTCACTCGACGGCATGGCGCTCATGACGGCGGGCGGCGCGGGCGGCAAGGTGAAAAATGGCTTGCATATCGATCTCAAGACGGAAGCCGGCACGCGTGTGGCCTATACCGCCTTGCGTGTTATGGGCATCGACGTTCCGTATTGGGGCGAAAAAAGCAACAACACCTCGAAGGAGGTCGGCGAGATGCTGGTCTAGAGGGCGATCTCTCTGTAGAAGTGACCCAGCGGGCTCGGCGATAGCCGGGCCCGCTTTGTTCTTTTCGCGAAGCTCCAATGTCCTCGCCGCGTTCTCCACTCATCGTTCCCCTGGCCGGGCTGATTGTTGCGATGCTGTCGCTGCAGGTCGGCGCAAGCATTGCAAAGACGTTGTTCCCCTCGATTGGTCCCGAGGGCGCGACGACGTTGCGCCTCGTCCTCTCAGCAGCCCTGCTCACGGCTGTGCTCCGGCCATGGCGGGCGCGAATCACGAAATCAAACTGGCGGGCTGTGGCGGTCTATGGCGCGTCGCTGGCGGGCATGAATCTGACTTTCTACACCGCGCTCAAGACCATCCCGCTTGGTATTGCCGTGGCGCTGGAGTTCTCGGGACCGATGGCCGTCGCGATGATCTGGTCGCGCCGCCCCATCGACTTCCTGTGGGTCGCGCTCGCGGTGGCCGGTCTTCTCCTTCTGCTTCCCATCAGCGCGACCAGTCGTGCGCTCGACCCCGTCGGCGTTATGTACGCGCTGATCGCCGGCGTTTGCTGGGCAATTTATATCGTCGCCGGGCAGAAGGCGGGTAGCGATCATGGGCCTCTCACAGCTGTTCTTGGCCTCATTATCGCGGCAACGCTCATCGCTCCCGTGGGGGTGTCGAGCGCGGGCTCCGCGCTCTTTTCCTGGGATGTCGTGCCGGCAGGGATCGCTGTGGCGATTCTTTCAGGCGCGCTTCCTTACACACTTGAGATGTACGCGTTGCGACGCCTCCCGACGCATACGTTCGGCACGCTGATGAGCCTCGAACCGGCGCTTGGAGCCGTCACCGGGTTCATCCTGATGCGGGAAACTCTCGCGCCGCTGCATATCGGTGCGATCTTGATCATCGTGCTCGCCTCGGCAGGCGCGACGTTCACGATCAAACATAAGGCCGAGCTCCATTTACCCGACTGATCCCTTGAGAAATCCTCATGCCCGGCGTTGAGAAAATCCCCTTTGCCGTGGCTGGGGCGGAAAAGGGATCATGGGACTCTTAGATCCTCATATTTTTATATTTTCCAATCATTTGCGAACTTTGAACGGGAGAGCAAACGTGCATACACCGGGATTCGCCGCCCTCGCGCTGATATCTTGCCTTGCGATGCTGCCCGCGCAGGCCGCCGACACGCTCCCTGCGGCGCCCGACGCCGCCCGCTACAAGTTCGATGCGACCTGGCCCAAATTGCCGCTGCCCAACAAGTGGGCCATGGGCGGCGTCGGCGGAATCTTTGCCGACAGCCGCGATCATGTTTGGGTCCACGCCGCGACCCGCGATGTTCCGAACTATGCGCGCGGCGCCGAGCAGTCGCCACCGGCCGGCGATTGCTGTGTGGCCGCGCCGCCGGTTATCGAGTTCGACGCGGACGGTAATGTCGTCCAAGGGTGGGGCGGTCCGGGAAACGGCTATCAATGGCCGTCTTACGCGCACGGTCTCTATGTCGATCACAAAGGCAATGTCTGGATCGGTGGAAGCCAGACACGCGAAGGGCAGGACAAATCGCCTGCCGATGGCCAGGTTCTGAAGTTCACGCACGACGGCAAGTTCTTGATGCAGATCGGGTCCGCCGGTCCGTCAAAAGGCAGTCTCGATACAACGCAGCTCTCAGGTCCTTCCAATATGGTCGTCGATCCGGAAGCCAATGAAGTCTACATCTCCGACGGTTACGGTAATCACCGTGTCATCGTATTCGACGCTGATACGGGTAAGTTCAAGCGCCAGTGGGGCGCGTATGGAAAGGCTCCGACCGACAATGACATCGGCCGCTATGATCCGGCGGCGCCGCCTGCGCAGCAATTCCGCATCGTTCACTGCGTCCGTATCGCCAAGGATGGGCTTGTCTACGTCTGTGACCGCTTGAACAACCGCGTGCAGGTGTTCAAGAAGGACGGCACCTTCGTCAAAGAATATATCTACCGCAAGGAAACCCGTGGATCCGGCGCGGTCGGCACCATCGAATTTTGGCCCGACGCCAAGCAGAGTCTGATGGTCATGAACGATCCCGGCAATTTCCGGATCCATTTCGTTCGCCGCGACGACGGTCAGGTGTTAAGTTCCTTCGGCCACTACGGGACCTACGGCGGCGAACTCGACCGCAACCACGAGGCCGTGGTGGACTCAAAGGGGAATATCTACGTTTCGGAAGACCGCCGCGTTCAAAAGTTCAAATACACGCCGAACTGAAACGCCACGCAAAACAGGAGAGCATCATGAAACGCACCGTAGCTTTTTCAGCGGCGATGATTTTGGCGGCCGGAGTTGCCTTTGCGCAGCAGGGTCAGAAGCCCGATCCGCGCTCCATGGGCGGCGGCGACTGCGCCAAGAGCGCTTATAACTGCAAGGACGCCGCTAATCCGCTGCCGAAGGTCGATACGGTGTGGCTGGAAGAGATGACATGGATGGATGTTCGCGATGCGATGAACGCGGGTAAGAAAACAATCATCATCTCTACCGGCGGAATCGAGCCGAATGGTCCGTGGCTGGCGCTCGGCAAGCATAATTATGTGATGCGCGCCAACTGCGACGCCATCGCCCGCAAGCTGGGCAATGCGCTCTGTGCCCCGATCGTCCCGTTCGTGCCGGAAGGCAATCTGGACACCAAGACTGGCCACATGGGCACGCCCGGCACCATCAGCATGCGCCCGGCTAGTTATGAAGCGATGCTGACGGACATCGTCGACAGCTTCCGCGTCGGCGGTTTCGAAAACATCGTCATGATCGGCGACAGTGGCGGCAACCAGAACGGCATGAAGGCGGTCGCGGCCAAGGCGAACGCCGACGGCAAGAGCACGTCCTTCGTTATGCACATCCCGGAATACTACGACTACGAAAGTGTCGAAGAGTTTCTCCGCCAAAAGGGCGTGATGAAGCCGAAGGGCTCGCCCACCGACGAGTTGCACGACGATCCGTCGATCACGATGAACATGATGGTCACCGATCCGGAATCGGTGCGCTGGTCCGCGCGCACGAAAGCCGGCAAGGCGACCATCGACGGCGTTTCGATCGCCGATAAAGATAAGGCTGTGCAAATTGGCAAGGAAATCGTCGAGTTTCGCGCGAACGCGACCGCCGAGCTCATCAAGAAAGCCATCGCGGCCAAAGGCAAATAAGTTTCTATTTTAGAGAAGTCGGGGGGACCGATGTTGGACTACATCGTTATTGCACTCTACATGCTGGGCATGATTGGGATCGGCGTGTGGGCGACCAAGCGCTCCAAGAACGACGAAGACTTTCTCGTCGCGGGCCGCCGCCTCGGTCCCTTGCTTTACTCTGGCACCATGGCGGCCGTGGTCCTTGGCGGGGCATCCACCGTCGGAGCCGTGGGTCTTGGGTACCAATACGGCATTTCCGGCATGTGGCTGGTGTTCTCGATCGGGTGCGGGCTCTTGCTCCTGAGCCTCGCGTTCGCGGCCTGGATCAATCGCCTTGAGGTCTACACGGTGGCGCAGATGTTCGAGCTGCGGTACGGGCCTGGGGCTTCGCTCCTCACGGGCATCGTGATGGCTGCGTATACCTTCATGCTTTCGGTGACCTCCACCGTTGCGTACGGCACGATCTTCGGCGTGCTGTTTGAGTTGGACCGCGTGCCCGCGATCCTTCTCGGCGGCGGCGTCGTGATTGCCTATTCGGTGCTCGGCGGCATGTGGTCGATCACGCTCACGGACTTCGTGCAATTCATCGTCAAGACCATCGGGATTTTCTTCATCATGCTCCCGATCCTCCTGGTGAAGGCGGGTGGCTGGGAAGGAATGCACGCGGCGCTGCCCGAGACGGCGTTCTCCATCACCCATATCGGCACCCAGACCATCATCACGTACTTCGTCGTTTACTTCCTGGGCTTGGTTATCGGCCAGGATATCTGGCAGCGCGTCTTCACGGCCAAGAGCGAAGGCGTCGCCAAGTGGGCCGGATTTACCTCGGGCGTCTATTGCATTCTGTATGCGTTCGCGGGCGCGCTTATCGGCATGTGTGCGAAAGTGCTGCTGCCGAACATCGAAGTGCGCGATACCGTCTATCCGACCATTGTGGAATATGCTTTGCCGGCGGGAATTGCGGGGCTGGTCATGGCCGCGGCACTCTCCGCCATCATGTCCACCTCAAGCGGGGCTCTCATCGCGACGGCGACCGTCGTGAAGGAAGACATCGTCGATAAGCTTGCGCCGTCGCAGGCAGGCGCGCGGGCTGCACAAGGAGAACGGGACGAAGTCCGCAACAGCCGTATCTACATCCTGATATTCGGAATTCTGATGATCGCGGCGGCCTGCGTGGTGCGCGGGGTCGTCGAAGCTCTCACCATCGCCTATGACATCCTTGTCGGCGGTCTGATGGTGGCGATCATCGGCGGTTTCCTTTGGCCGCGTGGTACCATCAAGGGGGCGCTCGCCAGCATCATTGCCGGCACGGCGCTTACACTTGGTACCATGTTCGTGATGAAGGACGTCTTCGCCAACGAGCCGATCTTTTTCGGTATCGTCGGCAGTTTCGTCGTCTATGTGGTCGTTAGTCTGATGACCGCGCCGACTCCGGCGGCGATCCGCGACGAATGGAATCGCCGTAAAGCGACCAAGCGCGAAGAAGCCACGGTCTAACGTTTCTCCAAAGTAAAACGGGCTCCCGAGATGACACGGGAGCCCGTTTTCTTTTTTTGGGGCGCTACGGTTCGATCAGATGCCACTTACCGTCTTCGCCGTCGCCGAGGCGCAGCTCGGGGCCGTCGTGGAAGCGCATATAGACCGGTTTGTTCTTGTAGGCCCACTGTAAGGAGCCGTCCTCACGCTTCATGATTGTCCAGTAGCCCATGGGCTTGTCCTCATCGTGCGCCCATAGGGGCGGCCACACGCCCTGGCAACCGCGCCCGCAATTTGACTTTCCGGGTTGATCGTCATCATAGACGTACAACGGCATGAGGCTCGGAAAGCGCCGATAGACCCACTTGCCTCCATCACCTTCGCTCAACGCAACCGCGCCAGGATGCTCCTCGCTCCCTTTCGGCGGTTCAGATGCGGCAAATGCGGTGGTGGTGACGGATAATAAGACCATGCAACTGGTCGACAACCCGAGTGCTAACGTTCTCATTTTGAGCCTCCCATGATCGTATGCCAGCGCCGGGACCGGCGGCAGAAGAAGTCGAAAATATAGCGCGCCACGCCGCCGCGCACCACATCAACGCTGCGCGAGGGTTTCTCGTACGCGTTACAATTCCGTGGGTTAGCGGCCGGCGGGGTCTTCCCAAGGTGCCATTTCACTTCAATAATGCCCGCTGTGGAGCGCCGGGGAACGCCCGGCGAGGGGAGGGGGCAATCGAATGGGCGGGCGACGGGCATCAGCCGTCGTGAGGGCGGCTGCGTGCAGTGCGGCCGGTATCGCGCTTTTCCTTATTTCAACGTCCCATGCGGTCGCGGCTTCCAGCGCCGAGCCTGTGACCGTGACCATCAGTGGCCGCGCAAACCAGTTCTTTTTTGTGCGTGACGACACCGACGACCCTCGTGCGCCGGTCGAAAATACCAATGCCACCGGTATGTTCAATTACTCCCGCCTGACCATTGATGGGCGAATTCCGTTGGGCGACGACCTTACGGTGCGCGGCAGCGCGCGGTTCATTGCCAACTCGCGCCAACCCGACAACACCGACGAAGTGTATATCGAGCTCTTTGGAAGTTTTGGACGCCTACAGTTCGGGGATCGCCGTGCTGCCAACGCAGGCATGATCGAATCCGTGGCGCCTCAAGCGTTTTTGCATATGGACGACGAAATTATTTCGTCCGCCGTCCGCCCGCGCACCGAGGTGCAGATGCGCGATGGGCTAACGTTCAAGCGCTTCACTCGTAACGCTGCGGGCGTGGTGTATCAGTCGCCGCGTTGGAATACGCTGGACTTCGCGGTCGGCTACTATCCAAACGGCGATACGCCCATCAGCACCGCGCAGCGGATTCGCACGAGGAATGGCAGCGAGTCGACCATTAGGAGTGTTGGGGCGCTCGGCAATGGTGTCCGCTACCGCGTGCTGGCCGGCTATCACCAAGCCGAGGCCACCCAATTTCCCGAGAAAATATCGGCATGGAACGCGCTTGCCGATTTTTTTATCGGTCCCTTCGAGATCAGCGGCACCTACATGAACGTCGCGCCGATCTTTGGATTGCGGGAGCGGAACTGGGCGGGCGGTATGATGTATGTAACAGGTCCGTGGATGTTTTCGGGTGATTTCCGCCAGGCTGTGCGCAAGCGGGAGGTGGACGGCGCAACGTTTGATAAAGTCGAGCGGCTCACATTTCAGACCAGCTATAAGCTGGCGCCGGGCATCAACCTCGGCGGTGGACTTTTTCAGTCGTTCCAACGTGACCCCGCGCGCCTCGTCTGGCGCAGCCGGGGCGCCATCCTCGGGATTACTGTCGGTTTCTAGCTTCTGCCCGGGATGGCGCGCGGCTATCCTCGGACCTTCGCCGATGCCATTGGGAGGACATCATGAAAAAATTGAGTGTGATTGCCGGCGCGGTCGCCTGCGCGTTTGTTGCGCCGACGCTCGCGTGGAGCGCCGAGGTCGTCAAGACGGCCAATATCGCCGAGCGCGGCTTGAAGCCGACCGACTTTCCGCGTTGGCATCAGGTCGTGCCCAACGTTTATGCCTACGAAGACAAGCTGACGTCCGCCGGCCAGACGTTGACCACCAACAGTCTTATCGTCGTTACCACAGATGGTGTCGTCATCGTCGACGGTCAGGACAATATCGACCAAGGCAAGGCGATGGTGGCGAATATAAAAAAGATAACGCCGCAGCCCGTGAAATACATGATTATCGCGTCCGATCACGTCGATCACGTCGGCGCCAATCCGGCGCTCAAGGAAGCTTGGCCGAATATGGTGTTTATCTCCACACCGGCGTCCAAGAAGACGATGGAAGCGCAAAAGCGCGAGATCCTGGCCAGCGAACTCGTCACC
>JAIUPE010000014.1 GCA_020160875.1 Pseudomonadota bacterium | reverse complement strand
ACCGATGCGCGCCTGAACGCCGTAGGATTCATCTTCCGCGACCGGCGCGAGGATGTCGAGAACGGCGGCGTTGTCCTTAGAGACCGCGTCCGCCATCCCCAAACGCAGATCGCGCCGACGTTCCGGGGGAAGATCTTTGCTTTCCAGCGCGGCCTTGGTGTGCGCCGCCACCTGCTCCGGACGGTTCAAACGGCGCGCGGCATCGGCGGCATCGAGATGGGACGCCGCCGTCATCTGGTCCTTGCAACGGCCTTCGAAGGTGGCGAGCGCGGTGGCATCGTCACCGAGGCGCATCAGAAGATAGGCGATATCCATATCGCAGGCCGACGACGCACCCAGCAATGTGCGCACGATGGACCCGGCGGTTTCGCCATGACCGAGAGCGGCTTCCGCCTGTGCCTGACCTTTGAAGGCGGCGGCCTTCTGTTCGGGCGTCGGCGCGCTAACGGCCGCGACCGCGAAAGCGTTGCTGGCCTGTTCAAAGCGGTTCAGCGCAAAGGCGGCGAAGCCGATGCGCGCCTGGACGTCATAGGACGTGTCGCTCGCGAACGGCGTGAGCGTGGCGAGGACGAGTTCATTGTCCTTGGCGGCGGCGTCCGCGAGCGAAAGGCTCACGGCGCGGCGGTCGGCGGTGAGGCCCGGGCCCTTGAGAGCGGCGGTGAAATCGGCGACAGCCGCGTCGCTCTGGCCGGCGGCGGCCAGGAGGTACCCGCGCGCGGCCCGAAGGTCGGCATCGATCATGCCCTTGGCGATGGCGGCATTGGCAATGCTCAACGCTTCGGCGGCCTTGCCCTGGCGGCCCAGGACGTCCATGAGCAGACGCACGGCGTCGGCGCTGTCCGGTTGAAGCGCGAGGGCCGCACGCGCCTGTTTTTCGGCGCCCGCGAGATCGCCTTTGTTGATCGCGGCATAGGCGGCCTCGGCGGCCTTGTACGCGTCGCCTTCCAACGCGGCGGCAAACGCCGGCGACGCGCTGAGCGTCGTTGCGACCAGCAGCGCACGGATGAGGGAACGACCCCTCCCTAACCCTCCCCTTTCAGGGGAGGGAAAAAGGGTAAGGAATGCGTGGGAGAAAGAAGCGGTCATGACTATTAGTGGACGGTCTTGCTCAAAGTTGCCTGATGGGCCAGCGCGGTGTCGAGGTTTTCTCGCGTGACGGCCCCTTCGGAAACCAGAAAATCGCCGAACCGGCCGTGACGCTCGGGCGAGTATTGCCGAAGGGCGTAATTCAAATCCTGGCGGCGGGCAAAGCCCATTTCGACCAGAAGGTCCCCGAGCAGCGGCGTGCGCGTCTTGGGCGAGGTGGCCTCGCCCGCGGTCAGGGCGCGCAGACCATCGACGATCTCGGATTCACAAAGGATCGAAACCACGGGGCGGTGCGGGTTATTCCCCTGGATCTCGGCGAGGCTTTCCTCGGATAGCGCGGCGCCGGAGAAGATCTGCAAGGCCCCCTCGTCCGTTCGGCCCGCGGGTAGCACCCGGTGACGGACAACCATCTCGCGGGACAGAAGGTCCTTGTTCGCGAGAACGACCTTCTGATCGTAGGTCCCGCGCGGGAGGTCGTTTTGGTAGGCCAACACCTCGGCCAGCATGTCCTCGGTGAGCCAGCCTTCACGCATGAGCACCTTGCCCAGATGCTCCTTGCTACCAGCCTGTTTCGCGAGCGCCTGCGCAAGCTGGTCGGAGCTGATCGCTTTCCAGGCCACGACGAGGTCGCCGAGGCGCTTCTTGTTTTCGCGCAGATGATCGGTCGAGGGATAGACGTGGTCTGTCTTGTCCCAGGCAATGGATTTGTCCTTGAACACATGCATGCCGAGCATGCGCCAAGCGCGCGCGGCGGCCATGAAGTTGATGGCGTTGTTCACCACGAGGCGCGGAATGGCCATGATACCCTGTACAGGACCGTACATGCTCGTGACGAAATAGAAACGCTGGGCGATGCGGTTCATGAGCAGCGCCACATTCATGACGATGATCTGCTGCATCCAGTCATGCGAGGCGACGAGGTCCGTGAAGACCACGACATCGAAATGTTTCGCCGCGGACGTCGCAATGACGTAACTCAAAAGGAGCAAATAGGCAAAGATCGTGACCATACATGTGATCGCGCCCTTACGATCGCGCATGAGCATGTACATGGTGCGCCAGCTGCCGCGCCAGCCCATCTCGAGCCAGCCCTGGAAGGCGATGCCGTAGATCCAGCGGGCGCGTTGTCTATACGCCGCGATAAAACTATCGGGGAAATATTCGCGGATCGCGATGACGCTTTCGACATCGACGATCTTCTCGTCTCCCATGATCGATTTGCGGCGCGACTTGTAGGCGACCGGCACGCGCACGAAGACCTGCTTCATGCCGAGTTTCGCGAGACGGAAGCTGAAGTCATAGTCCTCGGTGAGGCTGTCGGTATTGTAGGGCTGATTATTGGTGTCGGCACAGAGGGCCATGATCGCGCGGCGGCTGAAGCAGGTACCGACCCCGGCTGACGGCACCTCACCCAAAAAGCTTTCGCGGACCACGAGGTCCTTGGAGTGCCACTCGGCGAAATCGTCGAGATAGGTCCCGGCAACGAATTGCCACCAGGGCCTTTCTAGGGAAAGCACCGGAAGCTGGATGAAATCCTTCTTCGGCAGGAGGAAGTTGAAAAGCTTCAACTCCATCGGATGGATGACATCCTCGCTGTCATGCATCGCGATGCCGCCGAATTTCATATTGTGCTGTTCTTCGTGCAGGAAGATCGCCTGAATGATCCAGTTCAGACAGTCCGCCTTGCACGTCGGACCCGGATGCGGCACCCGCACATGCACGACGTGTTTATATCGGCGCGCCATCGCGTCGATGACATTGCCGGTGGCAGGGTCGTTCGGGTACGAGCCGCAGAAGATCTTGAAGTTGGAATATTCGAGGGTGGCGACGGTGTTCTCGATCATCTGGGCGATGACGCCGTCCTCACGCCAAGCCGGCACCATGATGGCGATGAACAGCTCCTCGCCGTCCATCAGCGTCGTGATATCGAGCGGTTTGTGTTTGCGCTGGACGTAGATGAAGCGGTAAGCGGCCCGCAACCAGTAATAGCCGTCGATAAACAGATCATCGATGCTGGAAAGCAGGATGAAGATGGCCACCAGAACCCCGGTCCACTCCAGGATCCGGATAAAGTCCGCCAGCAGGTAAGGTTCGAGGCCGACCATCACACCCTAATCGTCGGCCTGTTCGGCCTTCGCCTCGGCGCGGTGTCGTTTCCGAGCGACGACGAAGGCACGCGTCGCGGACATCACCAGCATCGCGAGAAGCACGCCGATGCCGGTCATGATCCAGATGGAGTAACGGTGGAACAGAGCGGACGGCGAGAGCAGTGCGCGTTTGATTTCCGCCATGCGGAAGTCGCCAGCGCCGAGATCGCCGATACGGCCGGATGCGTCATAGATCGCCACGTCCCCCTCGCCCAGGTCGTTGACCTGGATACCGGGAATGGGCTTGCCGGTGGTGGAGTTCACCGAGAGGCCGGTGACTTCGCCGAGGCTGACGATCTGCACGACGGCCGCATCCCGGGCGCCCTTGATGTTGGCGATCGGAAGGCCGGTTTCATCGGTCAGGAGCATGCTGTTGTCGGCTACCTGCAAATTCTTCCGTTTGCCGGGCAGCGGGACGCCGAAAGAAACGAAGGTCCCCTCCGGACGGTACGAGGCCGCGTCGTCAACGGTGCGCAAACGGATGGAAGACGAGTTGACTTTCAGTTCGCGCAGAAACTGGAAGACATACGGCAGGCTTTCCGTCGGGGTTTCCAGATAAGCTTTCGGAACCGCAATCAATGCGCCATTCGCGAGTTTGGACTTGAGACCGAAGAACTGGCCATCGATCGTCTCGTTGCCAAGAACCAGGCGGCTGGTGGGCAGGATCTGCGCCAGATAGCCGCGATTGAGAGTGCGGCAGTCACCCGACGATGGGCCGCGCTGCAACGAGATGCGCAAGGTATTGCGCGAAGCGAGGAGATACGGCGGCACATCGGCATTGATGCGCACGGTTTCGCTATTGGGGTCCACCTTCTCGGCACGCAGAAGCACGTCGTTGAGCATGATGGTGACGAGCGGAGCGACATCGGACGCGTCGGGCGACACGCGCATTTCCAGCTCGATGTTCGACGGCCAACGGCCGGGCGGAAGCTGCGCGGCGTCAAAGGCGGTGACCCAATCGCCATACTGAATGATGGATTGGGCGGCGAGGTTCCCGCCGAACTCACCGAGCTGGATCGCGTTCATGTCGACCGGCTCACTGCCCGCGAAGGCGACGTCGAGTCCTTCGGCATTGGCGAGACGCGACCATTGCGTGGCAAGGAGCGAGGCCGCGCGCGATGCATCGTTGGCCAGTGTGATCACCGGCTGACCGAGAATGGTCTCCAGGGTCAGATTGTCGTCGACACCGCCGATGGCCGTGCTCGGGAGATCAGCAAGAAGACCGGCGAGCGCGCGCGCCGCATTCGGGCCGGCCCGTTCGGCTTCGGCCGTCAGGGCCGCCATATCGGCCTTGGTTTGGGCCGCAAGCCACTTCGAGCCGATGGCGACCTCACCAAGCGCATGGCCGTGCAGAACACTGAGCAGCGCATAAGCGCCGCGCTCGGCCTGATTGGCGAGCGTCACCTTTTCCTGCCCTTCGAAGATGCGAAAAGCAGCGATGCGCGTAAGTGCGGCGGGCACTTTGAGGCCGGAGACATCCACCGTGTCGCCGACGACAGGCGCGGTAACGATCTGTGGCTGATGGCCCGCGGCCGACATGGCGAGCGCGAGCTTCAGGGCGGCGGCGTAATGGGTTTCGTCGATGGCGCCGGCGGGAATGAGAATGGTGGGGCGCGAAGGCAGCATGCCCCAAGCGCTGCGCACATCCTTTACATCGTCGGCATTGACGCGATAGCGCAATTTACTCTTGGGCGAAACCGTAATGACGTTGGCGATCGAGCGTTGTTCCGTACAACGATCCTCGGAGACGATGGACGAGTAGCGCAGGTCGAGCTTCACGAAGGGATCGGCGAGCTGACTTTCGGGTACATTGATCGTGCGGGTGAAGGCGCCGCTCGCGTCCTTCGGCTCAATGGAGAAACCCGGGATGTCGTTCACGGACGCGACGAGGACCGAGTGACCGAGATCGCTGCGCAGATAGTTGCCCTCGATATCGATGGCGACATCATGCACGCTGACGTCTCGCGGGATGGCGAAAAAGATCTGCTGCCCAAATTCGGCCCCGCTGAAGATCAACGGGTTGGCGAAATTCAGGTCGGAAAGCGCGAACGAGCGCTCAAGATACGGGCGGAACGAACCTTGCACGGCAGCGCCCGCGCTCGCGGGGGCCCGCACGGCCTGCGTCTCCTGCGCTTCAGCGCCAAAAGCAACGGTAGATGCGGCGGCGATGGCAACCGCGGAAGTCACCATCAACCAAAATTTGAAAGTCGTACGGGAAAAAAGAGGCGCATTCGTCGTCGTCATTTAGCCCGCTTGGAGAACCGGCTTAGGGGTGGACAGAGGCGCAATCGCGTCCGGCACGCCCATCAACGCGGCACAAATGCGCGTGGCGGCATAACCGTCGCCGAACGGATTGTGATGCACGGCGCCGGGAATGCGGCCCGCGGCGTTTTCGAGAACGCGGATGGCTTCCGGCAGCATCTTGCGCGGATCGGTGCCGATAAGCTTGGCGCAACCGGATTCGACGGCTTCCTGACGCTCGGTGACGTCTCGGGTCACCAGCAAAGGAACACCAAAAGACGGCGCTTCCTCCTGGATGCCACCGGAATCCGTGATGATGAGGCTGGCACGCTCCATGAGATAGATCATCTCGTGGTATTCGACCGGCGCGATGAGGTGCACGTTTTTCACGGCGCCGAGGGCCGCGTGCGCGGGTCCCTTCACGTTTGGATTGAGGTGCACGGGGTAAACGATCTGGACGTCCGGGCGCTGGGCGAGACGCTTGAGGCCCGCGAACATCTGCGCCAAACCTTCGTCGAAGTTCTCGCGGCGGTGACCAGTGACCAGGACGAGCTTCTTGGTGGGGTCGATGAAGCCGAATTTAGCTTCGCATTCAGCACGCATGGCGCCGTCGTTCAGGAGGCGTTCGCGTACGATGCGCAGGGCGTCGATCCCGGTATTGCCGGTGATGAGGATGCGGCGCGGGTCGATGCCTTCCTTGAGGAGATTTTGCTGCGCACGCAGGGTCGGCGCAAAGTGCCAATCACCGACAACGCCGATGAGTTTGCGGTTGGCCTCTTCGGGGAACGGCGACTGCAGGTCGCCCGTGCGCAGCCCCGCCTCCACATGGCCGACAGCCACGCGACTATAGAAGGCCGCGGCGGCGCCGGCGAAAGCCGTGGTGGTGTCGCCCTGCACGAGGACGAGGTCGGGCTTGTATTCGGCGATGACACGGGTGACGGCCGCGACGGCGGCGCCGGCGATTTCGCCAAGCGCCTGGCCGGCGGTCATGAGTTGGAGATCGTAGTCCGGCTTCAATCCGAACACGTTGAAGACCTGCGTCAACATCTCGCGGTGCTGACCGGTGGAGCAGACCGCATGTTCGATGCCGGCTTGTTCGAGCGCGCGAACGACCGGGGCAAATTTGATGGCTTCAGGACGCGTGCCAAGAACCGTGAGGATGCGGCGATAACGCGGCAGCGTGGTGTTGCGATCCATACCCGTAATAGATGCATTCATTTGATCAATAGTTCCTTGCGCCGATGTTCGCAGATGTTCGAACACCCTTAAATTAAGTAGAGCAAGTCCTTGCCGAAATACGTAAATCCCCTGACATTTCAGTAAGTTTCGAGGCAAAACGGCATAACCCGTTCGCCTATGCGCAGGTACTCACAGAGGGGTTAACAAAAATTAAAAAAACTCCCACCACGCGTAATGAGAGAAAATACTATCTATTTTGGGGAGAAAATCGCGTGGGCCTACACACCCACAAGCTGAGAAATCAGCCGATTTGGGTCAGGAGACCGTGTTCCAAGCGAACCGTACGGTCCATTCGCGCCGCGAGGGCGGGATTATGGGTCGCGATCAGGGCGGCAAGTCCATGTTTTTTGGACAGCGCAACCAGCTGGGCGAAGACGCCGTCCGCCGTTTCCGGGTCCAAATTCCCCGTCGGCTCATCCGCCAAAAGCAGGGCCGGCCGGTTCGCGAGGGCCCGGGCTATGGCAACGCGCTGCTGTTCGCCCCCCGAAAGCTGACCGGGGCGGTGGTCGGCGCGGGAGCCGAGACCGAGCGAATCCAGAAGCTCCATGGCCCGCACGGCGGCGGCCTTGCGGCTCATCCCGGCGATCATCTGGGGCACGACGATGTTCTCGAGGGCCGAGAACTCGGGCAGCAGATGGTGGAATTGGTAAACGAAGCCGAGGCGGGCCCGGCGCATTTCGGTGCGCCGGTCGTCGGACAGCGCGTTGCAGGGTTCACCGTTAATAAACACCTGGCCGCGGTCGGGCAGTTCGAGAAGCCCCGCAATGTGGAGGAGCGTGGACTTCCCCGCGCCGGACGGGCCGACCAGGGCGACGACCTCTCCCTTCTTCACGGTCAGTTCGGCACCACGCAGGACATGCAACTCGGTCTCGCCCTGACGGTAGGTGCGCTCGAGGCCCTTCAACTCAATGGCAAACTCACTCATCGCACTCACTCATACCTGAGGGCTTCGACAGGATCGGTCTTGGCCGCGCGCCAGGACGGATAAAGGGTGGCGAGGAACGAAAGGCCGATCGACATGGCGAGCACGGCCAAGGTTTCATCCCATTCCATCTGCGCGGGCATCTGAGTGAGATAGTAGATCTCGGGCGAGAATAGCTCGGTGCCGAGCAGCTTCTCGATACCGCGGCGGATGCTGTCGATGTTCTCGCAGACGAGCAGCCCCAACCCGAACCCGAGGAAGGTGCCGATGACACCGACCGAGGCGCCGGTCATGAAGAAGATGCGCATGATCATGCCGCTGGACGCGCCCATGGTGCGCAGAATGGCGATGTCGGCCCCCTTATCCTTCACCAGCATGATGAGGCCGGAGATGATATTGAAGGCCGCGACGATAATGATGATGGTCAGGATCATGAACATCACGTTGCGTTCGACCTGAAGGGCGGTGAAGAAGACTTCGTTGGTCTGCTCCCACGACAGCACGCGATGCCCCTGCCCCATCACGTCCTTCACGCGTTCGGCAATCAGGCGCGCGTTGTCTGGGTTGTCGACGTGGATCTCTAGGTTGGTGACCGCCTCGGGCTGTTTGAAATAGATCTGCGCCATGGGCAGCGGCATGAAGATGACCGAGCTGTCGAACTCGCTCATGCCTACATTGAAGATGGCGCCGACGGTGTAGGTGGCGGTGCGCGGTACCGTGCCGAAAGCGGTCACGTTTCCGTTGGGCGAGATGAGCGTCAGCTCGTCGCCCACTTCGATACCAAAATGCGCGGCCATACGGGTGCCGATGGCGATGGCTTTATTGTCGATGACCGGCGACAGCGAGCCACCGACGATATGGTCGGAAATCCAGGGCTTGTTGAAGAGATCAAGGCCCGGCACGCCGCGCACCAGGGCGCCGGAGTTGTAACCCCGCGCCGTGGCCATGACCTGGCCGATGATGAGCGGCGAAACGGACGTCACGCCGGGGATTTTCTTCACCTCGTCGACCTTGACGTCGTAATCGGTGATGGACCGCGAGAGCGCGGTCACGTCGATATGGCCGTTGACGCCGAGGATCCGGGAGAAAAGATCTTGGCGAAAACCATTCATCACCGCCATGACGATGATCAGCGTGGCAACGCCGAGCGCGATGCCGACGAAGGAGAAACCGGCGATGACGGAGACAAAGCCTTCCTTGCGACGCGAGCGCAAGTACCGGGAAGCCACCATCCGTTCGAAGGCGCCGAAGATCATGGGTGCCCCACTTACAGAATGTCACCCTCGGCGACGACGGGCGAAGGCCCGCCTTCATTCAATTCGCGCACCTTCGCGCGACCCGAGAGTCCAGAGTGTTGGAATGACGTACACTGCCGCGCGCTTCGGCGTTGTTGCATAGATCCAGCCTCACACCCCTGGATTCCCGGGACAGGCCCGGGAACGACAGTCGTGTTTGGGAGGGACGCCGCGCGCATCATACTTAGATGGTCGCCGACAGCTTCGAGACAGCGCTTTCGAGGCTGAGCTCCTCTTTCGCGCCGGTCGCGCGGCGTTTCAGCTCGACCATGCCCTTGGCGATTCCTTTCGGACCGACGACGATCTGCCAGGGGATGCCCATCAGGTCCATGTCGGCGAACTTCACGCCGGCGCGCTCGTCGCGATCGTCATAGAGCGCATCGCAGCCCTGAAGCTGAATGGCGTCGTGAATTTTCTCGCACGCTTCGTCGCAAGCCTTATCGCCGACTTTCAAATTGATGATGCCGACATAGAACGGCGCGACGCTGTCCGGCCACACGATGCCGTTCTCGTCATGACTGGCCTCGATGATCGCGGCCACGCAACGCGAGACACCGATACCGTAGCAGCCCATCTCGACTTCGACCTGATTGCCATCCGGGCCGACGACCTTGGCGCCCAAAGCCGTGGAATACTTCTTGCCGAGATAGAACGTGTGACCGACTTCGATGCCCCGCGCGGAAACGAGATCGGCGCCGAGTTCATCGGCTTTCTTGGGGTCATGCTTCTCGTCGGCGGCGGCGTAGAGACTCGTCCAATCCTCGACGATGTGGCTGAGGTCGGCGTTGTAGTTGACGTTCTCGGGGATCGGCTTGTCGAGATAGGCCTTGTGGCAATAGACCGCGCTTTCACCCGTGTCGGCAAGCACGATGAACTCGTGCGACAACGTGCCGCCGATGGGGCCGGTTTCCGCCGCCATGGGAATGGCGCGCAGCCCCATGCGCGCGAAGGTGCGCAAGTAGGCCACGATCATCTGATTGTAGCTGTGCCGTGCCGAGGCATAGTCGAGATCGAAGGAATATGCGTCCTTCATCAGGAACTCGCGGCCGCGCATGAGCCCGAAGCGCGGGCGCACTTCGTCGCGGAACTTCCAATTGATCTGGTACAGGTTCTTCGGAAGGTCGCGATAGCTTTTGAGATTGGTGCGGAAGATGTCCGTCACCACTTCTTCGTGGGTGGGGCCGTAGAGCATGTCGCGTTCGTGGCGGTCCTTGATGCGCAACATCTCGGCGCCATAGTCGTCATAGCGGCCGCTTTCCCGCCACAGGTCGGCGGACTGAATCGTCGGCATGATAATCTCGAGCGCGCCCGCGGCGTTCTGCTCCTCGCGCACGATGCGCGCGACGTTCTGCAGAACGCGGTTTCCCAATGGCAGCCAGTTGTAAATGCCGGCGGCGTGCTGGCGGATCATACCGGCGCGCAACATCAGGCGATGCGAGACAATCTGGGCCTCGGTGGGATTTTCCTTGAGGGTGGGGGCGAAAAAACGCGAGAGACGCATATGAATATCCTAGTCCGGAAAGGTGCCCGGACCATAAGGGATAGGCGGTAATTAGGCAATCAAACGGGGCCGTTCACAGAGGCGTCATCCCGGCGAAGACCGGCCTCCATGGCGCAAGAGGCACAGCCCCTTGCCGGACGATGGGCCTCGGCCTTCGCCGGGATGACAGTGGAGAAAGGCAACGCCCCTCGGGGGTACTGGGTTTCGCCGCGGGGAGCACAATTCCCGCCTTCGCGCCCACGGGCACTACGGCATGGCCGGTTGTGCGGTGAAGACCGCCGTACCGCAATCGATTACGGCGGCGGCGGGTTACCGGGCTTGGACTCCGGCAAGACGATGCCGCGCGCCCTCAGGCTGGATTTGCAGGCTTCGGCCATGAGGACTTCATCCTGGCTCTGAATTTGCTTCCCGTTCCAGAAAACGGCGTCCCCCTTAATGGTGAGGGTCCCCAGGGCCGCCTTCCCTTCGAGGCCGCGCCGGGAAGCCAGAATATCGCCCGACTGCGGTGCGGCGCCCCGGAGACGCTGGAGCGTGTCGACCGTCAGCGGGATTTCGATGGAAGCCGGCAGGTCGATGGCGCCGGTCCCATTCAGATCGGCCGGGACGACCGCGTTGCCCCGTACGTCCACGCCGCCCTGGTAGGTTACGTCGGGACGCGGCTGATGCGCCACCAGCTTGCGGCAGTCCGCGGTGGAGATTGTGACGGTTTCAGCCCCCGCTGCCGCGCCAGTGAGCGCTATCAACGTTCCGAAGGCAAACAGCACCCTACGCATGACGCGCTCCCGCAGACCGCCCGCCGCCATTCGCGGGTTTTGCGATTGTATCAGAACAGGCTTTGGGCCAAAACCGATTATGGCGATCAACACAGCAACCGGCGGGCCGCCACCCACGCAACCGCGGCAGGGCCGGCCCGGGTCCAAGGTCAATGCCATCGAGCTCCGGCTCGACGCGATCGACCAATTGTTCAGCTCGCTCGACCCCTTTCCCTTCCGCAACCGCGATCTCGACAAGGACGCCGAGGAGTTCATTGTCGATTGGGCGCGGGAATTGAAGGAGAACGAACAGCTCGCCATTGTCATCCATCTACCGCGCGCGGTGTGCGAAGGCGCGAACTCATCCGAAATCGAAGACGCGATCCGGCGCTATTTTCAGTACCGCGCAGACTTGATCGGGTCCGACCTGAAGCAATTGTTCCGGACCGGACGCCGAGCCTTAGCGATTGGGCTTCTGATGTTGGGGCTATGCCTTGCCCTGGAGCGCCTGATCGAGATGTGGAACGCGTCAACGGAGGCCGCACGCTTCGTGCGCGAGGGCCTCGTCATTCTCGGTTGGGTCGCCAACTGGAGACCGATGGAGATTTTTCTGTACGACTGGTGGCCGCTCGCCAAGCGGCGTGCGCTCTACCGCCGTTTGGGCATGGCGCACGTTACCTTGCAGCCGGCGCCTTAGCGCACCGCGATCACCTGACGCACCAGCTCCGATAAGCTGGCGACGTCCATTTTTTGCATCACATGAGCGCGGTGCGTCTCGACGGTACGGATGCTAAGGCCGAGTTCGAAGGCCGTGACCTTGTTCGGCTTGCCGTCCACCATACAATCGAGCACCTGACGCTCGCGCGGCGTGAGCCCTTCGAGCTTTCGCCGGATGTCGTCATGCTCGCCGGGACGGATGGACTGGGCGGTCTGGCTGAACTCGCGCTCGAGCGCGCCGATGAGGAGCGCTTCGTCGAAGGGTTTCTCGATGAAGTCAGATGCGCCGCCGCGAATGGCCTGTACCGCCATCTGGATATCGCCGTGGCCGGTGATGAAAATCAGGGGCAGCGTGATATTGAGGGCGCGCAGGCGCTGTTGAAGTTCGAGCCCATCGAGACCGGGCATCCGGATGTCGCTCACGATGCAACCTGGCGCCTTGGGATCGAAGATGGCCAGGAAATCGAGACCCGACTTGTAAGAGCGGACGGCATAGCCGGCTTCGGTCAGAAGGACCGTGAGCGCCTCGCGTACACCTTCGTCGTCGTCGATGAGATGGACAATTTTGTCAAGCATGGTCGTCTCCCCCCTCCTCGGCCACACGCGGGAGTGTAAGGCGGAAAATGGCGCCGCCGCCCGGATTATCGTCGGCTATCAGACGTCCACCGTGGGATTCGACGATCGTGCGGCAGATGGCTAGCCCCACGCCCATCCCCCTGTCTTTCGTGGTGATGAACGGTTCGAACAGGCGCGCCTTCATCTCGGGCGCGATGCCGTGCCCGATATCCTCGACGGCAATTTCGACAAGGTCGTCCTTCAGCGCCGCACGAATGGTGAGCACCTGGCGCGCCAATCCCTCCATGGATTCCAGCGCATTGCGGATCAAATTGAGCAGAACCTGTTGGATTTGGATCTTGTCGGCGAGAACCGCGCCGACGCTGCCGACATCCATGTGCACCTGAGCCTGGCCGAATCTATTGCTCGCCCGCGCGAGCGCAACGGCTTCGTCGATCATCTGGTCGACCGCGACGACGGATTTTTCGATTTCGCCGCGGGCGGTGAACTCGCGCAGGCGCCGGATAATCTCGCCGGCCCGCAGGACCTGCTGGCTGGCCTTTTCGACGGTATCCCGCGCACGACCCGCCGCCGACGGATCGGCGCTGGCCAACATGCGGCGCGCGGCCTGGAGAAGACTGGTGATCGCGGTCAGCGGCTGATTGAGCTCGTGCGCGAGGGACGAGGCCATCTGCCCCATACCGCTCATCCGCGACACTTGAAGCAACTCCTCCTGCAATTCGCGCAACCGGCGCTCGGTGGCCTGCTGACCCGTCAGGTCATGAATGATGCCGACATACAGGCGCGCGCCATCGAGATGCCCCTCGCCCACGGATAGATACATCGGAAATATGGAGCCGTCCTTGCGCCGTCCGAGCACCTCGCGCCCAATGCCGATGATCCTGCGCTCACCCGTTGAATGGTAGCGATGCATATATTTATCGTGCTGTTCGCTGTAGGGAGGCGGCATCAGTATAGAGATATTGCGCCCCAGCGCTTCGCTCTGCGCATAGCCGAACTGGCGTTCGGCCGCCGGGCTGAAAGATTGGATGGCGCCGGTGCCGTCGATCACAATGATCGCGTCGGCGACGGTTTCAAGAATACAGCGCAACCACGCCTCGCGCGCGCGCAAGGAATCCTGCGCCGGACCGAGCTTATCGACCATTGCCCCTCTCACTCCCGTTCCATTCTCGGGAGTCTAAGGGACTTGAGCGAAGAAAAAAAGCGCCGGCGCCGCGACGGGAGGCTGCGGCGCCGGTGCAAAACGGCGATCCCTAGGCTGCTTTGAGCCGGTTTGGTGTGTGGGGTCGGGACGCCGTTGCCGTGCTCGCGTCCGCCAGGCCAGCGCGGGCTTTACGTGCCTGCGCGCTGGAGATGATGCCGTAGGCCAGGACTGCGATGAAACTAAAGAACACGCCGAGAACCAAAGTCAGGTAAAGCGTTTCGCCGTTGGACATGAGTGTCTCCTTTTTCCAAACGATTAATGCAGCCGCGTAGCGCCGGGCGCGGGGGATCGGGCTTCGGCACGCGGGGACCAGTGATTGACGCCGACCACGCGGAATGTGCGCGCGACGCCGTCATGCTCCGTGATCGTCACGTATTCACCCGGCGCGAAGCGGTGGTCTGCGAACCTAAAAACCGGCTCATCGTCTTCGAAGCCGGGCCGATAAGAGAAGAAGAAGCGCCCACCTGCGGTGCGGCACAGCAGGCCGGTTTCGGCAAGCGCCCCGTTCTGAAAGCGGCGTACGGTGCAGAGTTCTTTAAAATCGTCCCAGGCCTTCGGATCGAAATAGCCCCGCTCATCGAGCGGGGCGCGGAACTCGTACCGCCAATCGCGGTCGCCATGCGGCGCCTGTGAATTTCGCGCGAGCTCCAGGATGACCGACTTGAGGCTCATGTTCGCTCCTAATGGCACATCAGGGTTGGCAGCGCCTCCACCACACCCCACAGCCCCGGTGACATATGTTCATAGAAATCGCCCAGCACGGGGCCGGACGTGATAAATCCGATCGTCGGCGTATAAAGCGGACCCCGGCCCTCCTCGTAGCCCGCGGACACATGAGCGCCGAATGGCTGGGCGGCGCGCAAAGCCGCAAGCGCGACACCCTGCCCGCCGGGTTCGCCGTTCAGCGGGAGCAGAACGTGTTTCACGCTCATGGGTGACGCCTCCTCACCACGCGCTACGGACTGTATGGCGGTTCGTGTTGCGCTCGGGCGGGGTCCAGCCGTGCGCCCGGCAGTAGGCTTCACCGGCGGCGATGGCCGCGGCCTCATCCTTCGCAGACTCCGGCAGCACCACGATGCGCCCGCGAAACGTGACGATGACGCGCTTGGTCTGAAGGTCGTAGGTCACTTTCATTCCCGTCTCGTAGGGGCGCGGCATGACAGTTTCACATTCGGTTCCATGGGCCATTAGGCCGCCAGCAATCCGTCTTCAAGCGCGCCGCGATTGACGATCCGCACATGATTAAGCTTGGGTTCGGCGATGACGCCGTGCTTCTTCAACTGCGTGAACACGCGGCTAACCGTTTCATGGGCCAGGCCGAGATAATCGGCCACGTCGACGCGAGACATCGGCAGGGTAAACCACTCGCTGCCGGAGCGGCGCGCCATGTCGAGCAAGAACCAGGAGAGCCGGTCACGCGCCGAGCGGTGACACAAGCGGACCATGTGAGCGTAAGCACTGCTCAGCCCCTGGGCCGTCAGGGTCTGAAGTTCGCAAGCAAACGCCGGATCGGCCTTCATCAGGCGGTCTGCGTCGCGGCGGCGATAGCGCATCAGCACGCCATCTTCGATCGCTTCCGCCGAGAACTCATGCTCGTCGGCGTTTGAGAACCCGAGAAGATCTCCCGGCAGATAAAAATCGCAGATCTGACGGTGGCCACTGGCAACCCATTTGACGAGGCGCACGCAGCCGCTGACGAGTTTATAGAAGTACTCCGCGGACTCGCCTTCCTCGAATACCGGCTCGCCGGCACGCACCTTGATGCGCTCCGGACTCGGAAAGCGATGCACGACGCCTTGCGCGTGAAAGCGGTACTGAGCGTCTGAAGTGGCCTGAAGCATCTTGTCCCCGTCCGGCTGGCGTCGATGTCCGGACCGTAGGCCGCACGGCGCAGCGCCGAAACCTGTGGGATACGCCTAAGTAGTTTTACGGAGCGACGAAACGGCCGTATTTCGGGCGCCGTCAGGGTTTCGGCGCGGGATCTGGATTGGCCTGAATCATCACGATCTTCTTGCGCATCCGATCCTGCGCGAAAGATTAGCGCCGTTTAGCGCCTTTGCGGGGTGATTTGAGGGCGCCGCGCAAACCTTGTAAGACTTTCTCGCGGTCTTTGTCGCTTTTGAGGCCTTCGAGCTTCCGGCGAAGCTCGAGCACCGTTTCGGCGTAGGCATTGTGCCAATCGGACGCCGCCGCCGCGGGTTCAAGGCGCGGGTGAATGCGCAAGAGCCGCGCTCCGCGCCCCGAAATGCGCATCGATTGGCCCATCGCGGGGCGTAGAATACGATCCTTGGCGAAGCCAGCTTCCAACAGTTTGTCTGAAAACGCGGCGCGCGCGTCTTCCTCGCCGTGCACAAGAAAGATGGACTGGCGCACGGGAACGCGCCCCCTCACCCAATCCAAAAGCCCCGCCTGGTCGGCATGACCGGAATATTCGTCCAGGAGACGAATCCGCGCCGCGACGGCGATTTCCTCGCCTTGAATCCGCACCATCGCCGCGCCATCGCGCAAGAGCCGGCCCAACGATCCCTGCGCCTGATAGCCAACCAGGATAACCGTCGTATCGCTGCGGCTCAGGCTGTTCTTGAGATGATGGCGAATGCGTCCGGCATCGCACATCCCGCTGCCCGCCATGATGATCGCGCCGCCATGCAAGCGCGCGAGACCTTTGCTTTGCTCGACGCTTTCAACGAAATGAAGATCAGGCCGCTGAAAAGGATCGTGCGTATCACCATTGCGGCGGAGATACTTGGCGAACACCGACGTCGCGCGGATCGCAAGCGGCGAGTCCACGAAAACCGGTGTCGCGGGCAGTTCGCCGGAATGGAACAACGCGTCGAGATCGACCAAGAGTTCCTGCGTACGTTCAATGGCGAAGGACGGGATGAGAATCATCCCCCCGGCGCGAAGCCCCGCCTTAATCTCCTTCGCGAACCTGCCGCGTCGTTCGGCGACGGTGAGCCTGCGGCGAAGGCGATCGCCGTAGGTGGACTCCACAAAAAGATAGTCGACTCCGCTGGGCGCGGTGGGGGCGGCATGAAAACTCTTTTCACCCGGCCCAATATCGCCCGAGAAAAGGAAGGTCAGCGGTGTGCCGGCGCCATCGCGTACTTCAAGCTCAATGGACGCGGAGCCGAGGATATGCGCCGCATTCCAGAAGCGCGCACGCACGCCACTGGCAATGTCGATCCACTTTTCATACGGGCGCGGCGTTAGATGTATGAGCGAGGATTCGGCATCCTCACGCGTGTAGATCGGCGCGACCGCCTCACGCCCGCGGCGACGGTTGCGGCGGTTGAGCTGCTCGACCTCAAGCTCCTGGATATATCCGGAATCGGGAAGGACATAAGTCAGAAGATCGGCCGTCTCCGGCGTGCAGACGATCGGGCCGCTAAAGCCGGCACGAACTAATTTCGGAAGCAAGCCGCAGTGGTCGATATGAGCGTGGGTGAGAAGGACGGCGCGGATCGATGCCGGATCGAAGGGAAAGGCGCCGTAGTTCAGTTCCTTGACTGTCTTGGTGCCCTGGAACATCCCGCAATCTATGAGGAGTGCGGTTTGCGAGGTCCTGAGTTCGATGCAAGAACCGGTGACAATGCCGCAAGCGCCATGAAATGTGAGCGTAATCGCCATGCGCCGTCCTTCGGTGAGGCATGAATTATCGTCAGCAATGCTGACCGGGGCGTTGATGGGAATCAACGTGAAATGCGCCGGCGCCGCGCATATTCAAGGCCATACCGGGTGGAGATCGGCATGTTTCTGGAGAGTGGAGCGTTCCTGATCGCATTTGCGGGCGGCGGCGCGGTGGAGGCCGCCGATGCCGTTGCCCAAGGCCGCGCCTTGGCGGGCCAGCACTGCGCAAAATGTCACGCCATCGGGCGGACAGACGAAAGCCTCCACGATGAAGCGCCGCCGTTCCGGCGC
The DNA here is from genome assembly GCA_020160875.1 of Pseudomonadota bacterium. Classification (GTDB taxonomy): domain Bacteria; phylum Pseudomonadota; class Alphaproteobacteria; order Rhodospirillales; family Rhodospirillaceae; genus SHVO01. The sequence continues at coordinate 32,480 of JAIUPE010000014.1, read as the reverse complement.
CTGCACGAGCGCTATCCGATCGCAACGCTGGGCGAGGCTTTCGCGGAGGGCATTGTCGTGGGACACAAGGACATGCCCGCGTTCGAATTCTCGCCGGCGGAAATCGAGGCGCTGCTGGGCTATATCGAATCCCTCGGACCGAAGCGCCGGCGTTAGGCCGTGCCGAGCTTCTGGCGGGTCCAGTCGACAATACCGCGACTGTCGCGTGCGCCGGCTTCCTGCGCAATAAGTTCACCGCCTTTGAGCAACATTAAGGTGGGCACCGCCTGGATGCCGTAGCGGGCGGCGATGCGCGGCGCATCGTCCATGTTGAGCTTGAGCAAGCGCACGCTGGGTTCAAGCGTGTGCGCCGCGCGCTCGAACATGGGGCCCATCATGCGGCAGGGGCCACACCAAGGCGCCCACACGTCGACCAAAACGGGAATGGTGTTGGACGCTGTGTGGCGGTCAAAACCGGCGGGGTCGACCTCGACCGGGCGATTCTGGAACAGCTGCGCGCCGCAGACGCCGCACTTAGGCTGGTCGCCGAGTTTTGCGGCGGCGACGCGGTTGATTTTCTGACAGGCGGGACAGACTACATGTTCTTTGCCGTCGGGCATGGCGCTCTCCAGTCATCCCCCGCATTTCAGAACGCGCGTTTCACTTCTTCGATCTCGACCAAGGTGCCTGCGAAGTCTTTCGGATGCAGGAACAGAACGGGCGTGCCGTGCGCGCCGGTCTTCGGTTCGCCATCGCCGAGCACGCGCTTCCCAGACTTCTTCAGCTGCTCGCGCGCGGCATAGATGTCGTCGACTTCATAGGAGACATGATGGATGCCGCCGGCAGGATTGGTGTCGAGGAATTTCTTGATCGGCGAGTTGTCGCCGAGCGGATGCAACAGCTCGATCTTGGTGTTGGGCAATTCAACGAAGACGACCGTCACGCCATGATCGGGCAAATCCTGCGGCGCGGAGACCTTGGCGCCCAAAGTATCGCGATAGGTGGCCGTGGCGGCGGCAAGATCCGGCACCGCGATGGCGACATGGTTCAGGCGTCCGATCATGCAAACCCTTTGCAGCGCGCGATGGCGCGCGATCTAAAGATACGGGCCTTCGCCCGCGCTGGTCTTTCTTACTTGGGAGATTTTAGAAGAAAGCGCAACGCGAGAGGAATGATATTTCATTCTCCGGGCGCTACGGGGCCGAAATAGCCCGCCGGACCGTATGGCCGACGCCGCCGGCGGCTATGGGCGGACGCCCGGCGAAGGATACGAATACCCGCCGTTCGGCTTACGGTTCCACGCGCGCGGTGCTCATCCAGGCCGTTGGGAGTCCGCGGGCCGGTGGCGACGGGTTTCGCGCCATCGCCGTTGGCGGTAAGGACAACCGCATACCATGCCGTCTTCAACACCCGGCAACGGCGCACGATGGCAATCGTTCCGTTAGACGCGGCTGATGTGAACCTTGACGACGGGTTTCCGCGATGGCGCAAAAACTTTCCGCACGGCTTGGCGCACATTCTCCTCGATGACGTCGTCGTCACGGCGGGCTTTTTTCGGGAGCTTATCGACGGCGTTCTGAATCACCCAGACCCAATCGCGATCGGCGTCTTCGAGCGGATCGGACATGCCGAGCACGGAGACCTGCGGGTCGGCGAGCACAACGCCGGTGTCGTCGAGCACGACCGATGCCACGACGCTGCCGTCGTAGAACATGCGCTTCTTGTCGCGCAGCATGGGGCTGGAGAATGGGATGAGCTCGTTGTCTGCCCAGGCCATGCGGCCCGACCAGACGGCGCCTTTGATCTCGGCCTTGCCGCCGGTGAATTTCACGGCGGAACCGTTCTCCACTTGAAGCGTCTGCGGGACCTGGCATTCGGCGGCGAGCGCGGCGTGCTCGCGGATATGCATAGCCTCGCCATGCACCGGAATGGCGATGCGCGGACGGACCATTTGATACATGCGGCGCAGTTCATCGCGCGCGGGATGGCCGGAGACATGGATGAAATGATCGCGGGTGGTGACGACGCCGACGCCGATCTTGGCGAGTTGGTTCTGAACCTTCGCGATGGCCTTCTCATTGCCGGGAATGGCACGCGAAGAGAAGATGGCGACATCGCCCTCTTGTAAACTCAGCTCCGGATGATAGCCGTAGGCGATGCGCATCAGCGCGGCGCGCCCCTCGCCCTGACTTCCGGTGCAGATGTAGACGACCTTATCGCGCGGCAGATGGGCGGCATCCTCGGCCTTCAAGAAGCGAAGGTCGGGGGCGAGATAACCCGTGCGGCGGGCGGTTTCGAGGATGCGCCACAGGGACGCACCGATCAGCGAAACATGGCGGTCGTTGGCGGCGGCGGCGCGGGCGATGGAGTCCAGGCGCGCGACGTTGGAGGCGAAGCATCCGACCACAATGCGCCCGGTGTAGCGGCCGAACAGGCTGGTGAGACTATCCTTCACCTCACGCTCGGAGCCCGCCTCGCCTTCGGTGAAGACATTGGTGGAATCGCCGATGAGCGCGAGCACGTTCTCCTCGCCCAGCTTGCGCAAAGCGTCGAAGTCGGTGACCTCGCCGATAATGGGGTCGGGGTCGAATTTCCAATCGCCGGTGTGGAAAATCGTGCCGTACTTGGTGCGCACCGCGAGGGCGTTCGGTTCCGGGACGGAGTGTGTCAGCGTGATGAAATCGACGGTGAACGGGCCGAGATTAGCTTGACCGCCGAGCGGGATCACATGCACCGGGACTTCATTCTCGAGACCGGCTTCTTTCAGTTTGTATTCGAGGAAGGCCGCGCAGAACGGTGTCGTGTAGACCGGACAGCGGAGCTGCGGCCACAGATAGGCGACCGCGCCGACGTGGTCTTCGTGCGCGTGGGTGATGATGAGGCCTTCCAGCTTCTCGCGCCGCTCGGCGATGAAGCTGGGATCGGGCATCACCACGTCGAGGCCAGGGATGGACTCATCGCCGAACGTGACGCCGAGGTCGACCATCAACCAGCGGCCATCGCAGCCGAACAGGTTCAGATTCATGCCGATCTCGCCCGCGCCGCCGAGCGGGATGAACCAGAAGCCCGTCGGGGAAATTGGCGGTGGTGCGGAGGGTTGCTTTATTCATTCTTTATTTTCAACGCCGCGCGATTTCAGGAGTTGCGCTTATGCACGGCGACGAGGCCGCGCAGGGTGAGATCGGCGTCGATATGTTCGATGACCTTGGTGGCTTCGGCGAACAACGGGGCAAGGCCGCCGGTGGCCACAACCTTGTGATTGCCGCCCCGCTCCGCCTGGATGCGCGCGACGAGGCCCTCGATGAGGCCGATATAACCCCAGAAGACACCCGCGTTCATTTGGGCGACGGTGTTGGTGCCGACGACCGGCGCCTGGCCGGGATTGCGCACCTGGAGGCGCGGCAAGAGCGCGGTGGCCATATGCAGCGCTTCCATGGAAAGATTGATGCCAGGCGAGATGCAGCCCCCACAATAGGCACCCGACATGTCCACGACGTCGAAGGTGGTCGCGGTCCCGAAGTCGATAACGATCAAGGGGCCGCCATAGGTGGCGTGCGCGGCGACAGCGTTAATGACGCGGTCGGCGCCAACTTCCTTGGGGTTGTCGACTTTCGGCGCCGGGCCAAGATCGACGTTCGCATCGCCGATGAATTTAGGCTCGACGCCGAAATATTTCTGACAGAGCCGTTTCAGATCGAAGTTCTTGCTCGGCACGACCGAGGCGACGATGGCGTGCTTGATAGCCGTGATTTTAATGCCATCGCGTTCGACAAGCTGCGTGAGCCAGATCCCATATTCGTCGGAGGTGCGGTCGGTCTTGGTGGCGGCGCGCCACTGGCCAAGCAGCGTGTCGCCGTCATAGACGGCGAAAACGACATTGGTATTGCCGCAGTCGATGGCGAGCAGCATCAGACTTCTCCAAACATCACATCGCCCACGACCAGCTTGCGCCGGCCGGTGGAGGTCTCGAGCAAGAGGGCTCCATCATCGTCCAGGCCGGCGAAGGTTCCGCTGACCGGTCCTTCCGGAAGGCGCACCGAAAGCGGCGCCCCGGACTGCGGGCCATAGGCGCGCCAAGCTTCGCGAATGGCGCCAAAGCCATCCGTGCGCCAGGTATCGAGCCAAGCCGACAAGCTGCGCCCCAGCATGGTGAGCACATGGGCGGGCTTCGTATCGACATGGGAGTCTGCGAGCGAGCCGACCGGATACAGAGCCTCGGGCACGTCGACCGGAATGAGGTTGATGCCGATACCGAGCACGATCCACTGGCGGCCGTCGGGATCGGTGGCGAGTTCCGGGAGCATGCCGCAGACCTTCTTGCCTGCAATCAAGACGTCGTTGGGCCATTTGAAGGCCACGGCCGGCGGGGCGGTGTTGTGGCGCGGGAGTTCGAGGATGGCGTCGCGCACAGCCAGGGCCCCGACAAAGCCGATCTCAGGGGCGTGACGGGTGGCGTCAGGCGCCTTGATGAGGAAGGAGGCGTAGACGTTGCCGGGCGGGCTTTGCCAGGCGCGGCCCGCACGGCCACGGCCGCCGGTCTGGCTTTTGGCCCACACCAGCAGGCCTTCGGCCACCTCGCCGCCCTGTTCGGTGATGCGCTTCAGGGCGGCGTTGGTGCTGTCCAATTCATCGAACTCCATCGTCCGCCAGCCGGACGGCAGATGGGGTTCGGGCGGTGGGTTAGAGGCCGTAAACCAGGTCAAAACGCCACCCTAGGAAGGTGAAGCGGCAGGCTTAGCCCAGAAACAAAGCGCGCGCGGCCGATGCGGCGCCCTCGACGAGCTTCGACGGCACGACGAAGTAGACCAGCATCAGCGCAGCGCAAACGCCCATGATGGCGCTATTCACGGCATCGGGTTTGTCGAAGGCGGCGCCCGGCTCGTCGAAGTAAATCACCTTGATGATCCGGATGTAATAAAAGGCGCCCACGACGCTCGCGAGCAGGCCGATGATGGCCAGCGGCACGAAGCCCGCGTTCACGGCGGCGACAAAGATGAAGTACTTGCCAAGGAAGCCGGCGAGCGGCGGAATCCCGGCCATGGAGAACATCAGGGCCGCCAAGGCCATGGCCATGCCCGGATGGTTCTTCTGCAGGCCCGAGAGGTCGCTGATCTCCTCCACATACTTTCCGTTCACGCGCATCGAGAGGATGACCGCGAAGGTGCCGATGTTCATGAAGAGATAGATGAGCAGGTAGAATAGCAGGCCCCGCGCGCCCTCCTCGTTGCCCACCACGAGGCCGATCAGCGCGTAGCCGACATGGCCGATGGAGCTGTAGGCCATCAGGCGCTTGATGTTCTTTTGCGCGATGGCGGCGAACGAGCCCCAGAGCATCGAGAGGATCGAGATCAGCACGATGACCTGCTGCCACTGCTCGATCATCGGCGCGAACGGACCGACGAGGATGCGCAGGAACAGACACAGGGCGGCGATCTTCGGGCCGACCGAGAAGAAGGCGGTGATGGGGGTCGGAGCGCCTTCGTAGACGTCCGGGGTCCACATGTGGAACGGAACCGCCGAGACCTTGAAGGCAAGGCCGGCGATGACGAAGACGATGCCGATCACGACGCCGAGATGCGCTTCACCGCCGTGCATGGCGGCCGCAAGGCCCGCGAACGCGGTGGTGCCGCCGAAGCCGTACACCAGCGACGAGCCGTAGAGGAGCAGGCCCGAGGCGAGCGCGCCGAGCACGAAGTATTTCACGCCGGCTTCAGTCGAGCGGGTGTTGTCGCGGTGATAGGCGGCGAGCACGTACAGCGACAGGCTCTGCAGTTCCAGGCCGAGGTAAACCGAGATGAGGTCGTTGGCCGAGACCATCATCATCATGCCGAGGGTGGCAAACACCACCAGGATCGGAAGCTCAAAGCGGGCGGTCTTGGCCACCTGCGCCCAGCTATTGATCATGAGCAGCGTGAGGGCCGCGCCGATGAGCACCAAAATCTTGGCGAAAGACGTGAAGCCATTGACGATGAAAAGGTCCTGGAACGTGAGCGCGGTTTCCGGACCACGGATGATCAGGTAGCCGGTGACGGCCATAGCCGCGACGCCGAGCCACGACAGGAGCTGCGTGGAGTCTTCCTTGCGGAACACCCCAATCATCAGGAACAGCATGCCGGAAAGCGCGAGGAAGATCTCGGGGATTGCCGGCGTCAGGGATGCAAGTTCGAAGGTCATCGGATTGGCCCTTTAACGCAGCAAAGCGACGAGCTGCTCGCCCAGGTGAGCGCCCACCTGGGTTTCGCCGGCCGCCTTCAGCGCAGCCTGATAGTTGTTCACGAGCGCCGCGACCGACTCACTCATCACGTCGAGGAACGGCAGCGGATAGATACCCATCCACATGGTGATGACGACGATCGGCGCGAGGATGGCGATTTCGCGGCGGTCGAGGTCCAGCATTTCCTTCACGTCGGCCTTGGTCAGCTCGCCCCAGATCACACGGCGATAAAGGTAGAGCATGTAAGTCGCGCCGAGGATGACGCCGGAGGCCGCGAACAGGGCCGCCCAGGTGTTCATCTGGAACACGCCGGTCAGCACCAGGAATTCGCCGACGAAGCCCGCGGTGCCGGGCAAACCCACCGAGGCCAGCATGAACACCATGAAGGCGAAAGCGTACTTCGGCATGTTGTTGGCGAGGCCGCCGTAACGGCCGATCTCGCGGGTGTGCAGACGGTCGTAGACCACGCCGACGCACAGGAAGAGCGCGCCGGACACGACACCGTGCGAGAGCATCTGGAAGATCGCGCCTTCGATGGCCTGCTGGTTGCCGCCGAACACACCGAGGGTCACATAGCCCATGTGCGCGACCGACGAATAAGCGATGAGCTTTTTCATGTCGTCCTGCACGAGGGCGACCAGCGACGTGTAAACGATCGCGATGATCGAGAGCGTGAAGACAAACGGCGTAAAGTAGGCGCTGGCTTCAGGCAGCATCGGCAACGAGAACCGCAGGAACCCGTATCCGCCCATTTTCAGGAGCACGCCGGCCAGGATGACCGAGCCCGCGGTCGGCGCGTCGACGTGCGCGTCCGGGAGCCAGGTGTGGACCGGCCACATCGGCACCTTCACGGCGAAGGAGGCGAACATGCCGAGCCACAGCCAATACTGCATATCGCGCGCGAACTTGGCTTCCATCAGCGCCGGGATGTCCGTGGTGCCGACCTGGAAGTACATGGCGAGCAACGCGACGAGCAGAAGCACCGAGCCGGTCAGCGTGTAGAGGAAGAACTTGAAGGCCGAGTAGACGCGGCGCCCGCCGCCCCACACGCCAATGATCAGGAACATCGGGATCAGAACGCCTTCGAAGAAGACGTAGAAGAGCACCATGTCCAGCGCGCAGAACATCCCGACCATCATGGTCTCGAGGATCAGGAACGCGATCATGTATTCGCGCACCATCTTCTCGATGGCTTCCCACGAGGCGAGGATGCAGATGGGCATCAGGAAGGTCGACAGGATCACGAACAGCATCGAGATGCCGTCCACGCCCATGTGATAGCCGATACGGTACTGCGGGAGCCAATCGACGCGTTCCTCAAACTGGAACGCCGCCGTTCCCGGCTCGAACCCGATCCAGATGAACAGCGAGAGGAAGAAGACGATAAGCGTGGTCCACAGCGCGACCATACGCGATTGGCGCGCGACGACCTCGGCTTCCCCGCGCACGAACAGCAGGAACAGCGCGCCGACCAGCGGCAGGAAGGTGACCAGCGAGAGGATCGGCAGGCCGGTGATGAAGTTGGACAAGGCGGTCATGGTTCCTTACCGTCCGATCACGAACCACGACACGATCACGGCGATGCCGACGATCATGGCGAAGGCGTAGTGGTAGAGATATCCGGTCTGCACGACGCCGAGACGTTTGGCGACACGCGCCGACAGGGCCGCGAGACCATCGGGGCCGAAGCGATCGATGATGCCGGCGTCCCCGCCCTTCCAGAAGAGACGGCCCAGGCGGAAGGCGTTCTTCACAAACAGGAAGTCGTACAGCTCGTCGAAGTACCACTTGTTGAGCAGGAACTTGTAGACGCCGGGGAACGCGGCCACGAGGCGAGCCGGCATTTCCGGCTTACGCACATACATGAGGTAGGCGAGACCGAAGCCCGCAATGGTCACGAACAGCGGTAGCCATTTCATGAAGAACGACGGGTGATGCTCGTGCACCTTGGCGATGGAATCATGAGCCGCGAGCGGCGCGATCGCTTCGCGCCAGAACTCGGGACGCGCTTCGCCGACGAAGTGCTCATAACCGATGTAACCGGCGAAGACCGCGCCGACGGCCAAGCAAGCCAGCGGGATCGTCATGATGAGCGGGCTTTCGTGGACATGTTCCATCGTGTGGTGATCGGCGCGCGGCTTGCCGAAGAAGGTCAGGAACGTGAGCCGCCATGAGTAGAAGGACGTCAGGAACGCCGCGATGATCAGGAGGCCGAAGGCGTAATTACCAACGCCCGTTCCCGCCGCATGCGTGGCTTCGATCACCATGTCCTTGGAGAAGAAGCCCGCGAACGGCGGAACACCGGTCAGCGCGAGGTTGCCGATGACCATCACCGCGAAAGTGAACGGGATGAGACGATAGATACCGCCCATCTTACGGATGTCCTGCTCGTCGCTCATGGCGTGGATCACGGAGCCGGCGCCCAGGAAGAGCAGCGCCTTGAACCAGGCGTGCGTGACGAGATGGAAGATACCGGCCTGATAGGCCGACACGCCGCAGGCGGCGAACATGTAGCCGAGTTGCGAGACCGTCGAGAAGGCGATGACGCGCTTGATATCGTTCTGCACGCAACCGATGGTCGCCGCGAAGAAGGCGGTCGAGGCGCCGACGAAGGTGACGACGGCGAGCGCATCCGGGGCGTATTCGAACACCGGCGACATGCGCGCGACGAGGAACACACCGGCGGTCACCATGGTCGCGGCGTGGATGAGCGCGGAGACCGGCGTCGGGCCTTCCATCGCGTCCGGCAGCCATGTGTGCAGGAGCAGCTGACCCGACTTGCCCATCGCGCCCACGAACAGGAGGAGACAGGTGATGGTCAGGGCATGCAGATCCATGCCGAAGAAGTGCACGCGCGTATCGGCCTTACTCGCGACGGCGTCGAAGATCACGTCGAAGCCGACGGCGTCGAACAGGAAGTAGATCGCGAAGATGCCGAGCAAGAACCCGAAGTCACCCACGCGGTTGACGACGAAAGCCTTGATGGCGGCGGCGGAGGCCGAGGGTTTCTTGAACCAGAAACCGATGAGCAGATAGGAGACGAGACCCACCCCTTCCCAGCCGAAGAACAGCTGGACGAGGTTGTCGGCCGTCACGAGCATGAGCATCGCGAAGGTGAACAGCGAAAGGTAGGCCATGAAACGCGGCTGGCTGTCGTCATGCGACATATAGCCGACGGAATAGACATGGATGAAGGTCGAGATGACCGTGACCGTCATCACCATCGTGGCCGACAGCGTGTCGTAACGCAGCGCCCAGTTGGCTTCGAAAGTTCCGGACTGGAGCCAGGTCAGGACCGGAGCCGTGATCGCATGGCCGTGCAGGGCCACGTCGATGAAGGTCGGGATGGACGAGAGCGCGGCGAGACCGACGCACACGCAGGTGACGATCTGGGAAGCGCGGTCGCCGATGATGCGGCCGAAGAAGCCGGCGATGGCGGCGCCCAGGAGCGGCAGGAATACGGAGGCGTACAACAGCACGAGAGTACCCCTAGCCTTTCATCGTGTTGATGTCTTCGACTTCGATGGACCGCCGGTTACGGTAGAACACCACGACGATGGCGAGCCCGATGGCCGCCTCCGCCGCAGCGACCGTCAGCACCAGCATCGTAAAGACCTGGCCCACGAGATCGTTGAGGAACGCAGAGAACGCCACCATGTTGATGTTCACGGCGAGCAGCATCAGCTCGATGGACATCATGATGACGATGAGATTCTTCCTGTTCAGGAAGATGCCGAAGATGCCGATCGTGAAGAGGATCGCCCCAACGGTCAGGTAGTGAGAAAGGCCGACGGCCATACCGGTCTCCGGTGTCATGACACGCCCTTTCCGGTCTCGACCTTCACAACTTCAAGCGTATCCGCGACGCTGCGGTTCACCTGGTTGGCGATCTTCTGCTTCCGCACATTCGGACGGCGGCGCAAGGTCAGGACGATGGCCCCCACCATAGCGACCAGGAGCACGAGGCCCGCGGCCTGGAACAGGTAGGCATAGTGCGTATAGAGCAGGGTGCCGAGCGCTTCGGTGTTCGAGAGCGCGTCCGGCGCGGGCGCCGGCGCGATGCGCAGGGATTCCGCTTCCGGCGACATGGCCCAGCCGCCGAATACGACGGCGAGTTCGACCAGAAGCACGATGCCGATGATGGCACCGGCCCAGAAATACTTAAGGAAGCCTTCGCGGATGAGCGTGATGTTGATGTCGAGCATCATCACCACGAACAGGAAGAGCACGGCGACGGCACCGACGTAGACGACGACCAGGATCATCGCGACGAACTCGGCGCCCAGGAGAACGAACAGCCCCGCCGCGTTGAAGAAGGTCAGGATCAGCCACAGGACGGAGTGCACGGGATTGCGCTGAAGAATGACGTTCAGCGCGGAGATCACCGCAACAATGGCGAAAAGATAGAAGGCGAGCGTGGCGATAATCATGCGCGCGTGCCTTTCTTTTCCTGACTCAATTTGTTTCTCACTCTTTTATCCCCTCGTTCGGAGCTCGTCGCTCACCCCACCCCTAACCCCTCCCCCTCAAAGGGAGGGGGATCTCGAGTTCTTACCCTCCCCCTCGTGGGGAGGGTAAGGGTGGGGGAAGTGTTCCGGGCCCCTACCGGTACGGTGCGTTCAGTTCGAGACGTTTCGCGAGTTCAGGCTCCCAGCGGTCGCCGTTCGCGAGCAGTTTGTTTTTGTTGTAGAGCAGCTCATCGTGCGTTTCGGTCGCGAACTCGAAGTTCGGGCCTTCAACGATAGCATCCACCGGGCAGGCTTCTTCGCAGAAACCGCAGTAGATGCACTTGGTCATATCGATGTCGTAGCGCGTGGTGCGGCGCGAGCCGTCGGCGCGGGCCTCGGCTTCGATGGTGATCGCCTGCGCCGGGCAGATGGCCTCACACAGCTTGCAAGCGATGCAGCGTTCTTCGCCGTTCGGATAACGGCGCAGCGCGTGCTCGCCGCGAAAACGCGGCGACAGCGGGCCCTTCTCGTACGGATAGTTCAGCGTGACCTTGGGCCCGAACATGTACTTGAAGGTCAGCCACATGCCTGTGAGGAGCTCCCACAGAAGCGCGGTACGGACGGATGCGTTGATTGCCATGATGATCCCTCCCCTACTGCGGCAGCTTGTCGAAGTAGACGAGGAAGCCGGCGGTAAGGACGAGCCAGATCAGCGAGAACGGCAGGAAGACCTTCCAGCCGAGGCGCATGAGCTGGTCGTAACGATAGCGCGGGAAAGTCGCGCGGACCCAGATGAAGACGAAGAGGCAGAAGCAGATCTTGAGCACGAACCAGACGATGCCCGGCACCCAAGCCAGCACCGGCGTCAGGACCGACAGACCCGGCAGCATGTCCTGAGGACCAAGCCAGCCGCCGAGGAACAGGATCGAGACCATACCCGACATCATGATCATGTTCATGTATTCGCCGAGGAAGAACAGGGCGAAGGACATGGACGAGTATTCGGTCATGAAGCCGGCGACGAGTTCGGATTCCGCTTCCGGAAGGTCGAACGGGTGACGGTTGGTTTCCGCCAGCACCGAGATGAAGAAGAGAATGAACATCGGGAAGTGCGGCAGGAAGTACCACAGCCCCTTCTGCGCCTCGACGAGCTCGGTGAGGTTCAGCGAACCGGCCGTCAGCAGGACCGAAATCATCACAAGGCCGATGGAGACTTCGTAGGACACCATCTGCGCCGCGGAGCGCATGGCGCCCAGGAAGGCATAACGGCTGTTGGACGCCCAGCCGGCCATGACGATGCCATACACGCCGAGCGAGGAGATGGCGAACAGGTACAGGACGCCAACATTCAGGTTCGAGATGACCCAACCGCTATCGACCGGAATCACGGCCCAGGCGAGCAGCGCGAGGGTGAAGGTGATCATGGGCGCGAGGAAGAACACGACGGGCGACGAACCCGTCGGCACCACGGTTTCCTTGAACATCAGCTTGATAGCGTCGGCGAACGGCTGCAGCAGACCGAAAGGTCCCACGACGTTCGGGCCTTTGCGCATCTGCATGGCGCCGATGATGCGCCGCTCGGCATAGGTGAGATAGGCCATGCCAATCATGATCGGCACAGCGAACAGGAGGATCTTGCCGACGATCCAGAGCCCAGGCAGCAGATATCCGTCTACGAACTCAGCCATGGGTGCCCGTCTTCTGCTTGGAACCGAGAACGAATTCCTCCGTGCATTGCGCCATCGTGCGCGAGGCCCGGCTGATCGGATCGGTCATGTAGTAATTCTGCACCGGGTAGACGAACGGCGTGGCGGAAATCGATCCCGCTGCACCGAAGCTCTTCCACTCGGCGGGTTGAACTTTGTCGTAACCCGCGAACACCGGGTTCGCCTTGGCCATACGCGCGCGAAGCTGCTTGATGTTGTCGTAAGGCAGCGTCTTCGAGAGCACCGCCGACAGAGCGCGCAGGATTGTCCAGTCTTCACGCGCGTCCCCGGGTGGGAACACGGCGCGGTAGGCTTCCTGCACGCGGCCCTCGGTGTTGACGTAGGTGCCGTCCTTCTCGGTATAGGCCGCGCCCGGCAGGATCACGTCGGCGCGATGCGCGCCGCGATCGCCATGGTGACCCTGATAGATCACGAACGCCTTCCCGAGCTTGGCGGTGTCGATCTCGTCGGCGCCCAGGAGGAACACCGCGTCGATTTCGCCCTTGCCAGCGGCTTCGAGAATGCCGCGCGTGTCTTTACCGCCCTCGCCCGGCGCAAAGCCGACGTCGAGGCCGCCAACACGGCCCGCGGCGGTGTGCAGGACGTTGAAGCCGTTCCAACCGTCCTTCACGAGACCGCAGGTATCTGCGACCTGACGGGCGGCGGCGAGGATCGCGTTGCCGTCGGCGCGCGACAGCGCGGCCATGCCAACGACGATCATCGGGTTCTTGGCGTTCTTGAGCACCTGCGCGAACGGATGCGTGCCGTCGGCGATCTTGGCGAGCACATCGGCCGACGCGCCGAGATTCTCCGCCTTATAGGTGAGCTTGGTATCGGCGCCGATGACGCCGACCGCAAGACCGCCCTTCTTGAAGCGCTTACGAATGCGCGCGTTCAGGACCGGCGCTTCACGGCGCGGATCCGTGCCGACCAGCAGAATCGCGTCGGCCCGTTCAATGCCGGCGATGGTGCTGTTGAAGATGTACGAAGCGCGCACTTTCGGATCGAGCGCGGCGCCGTCCTGGCGGCAATCGATGTTGTGCGAGCCGAGCGCGGCCATGAGGTCCTTGAGGGCCGTCATGGATTCACAGTCCGCGAGGTCGCCCGCGATGGCGGCGATGCGATTACCCGCCGAAGCCCGCAGGCGCACGGCGATGGCGTCAAAGGCGTCTTCCCACGACACGGCGGTAAGCTTGCCGTTACGGCGCACGTACGGGCGATCGAGGCGCTGGTAGCCGAGGCCGTCGCACGCATGGCGGCTCTTATCGGCCAACCACTCTTCGTTCACGTCTTCATTGATGCGCGGCAGAACGCGCATGACTTCGCGGCCCCGCGCATCGACACGGATGTTGGTGCCGACAGCGTCCATCACATCGATGGATTCCGTCTTGCGCAGTTCCCACGGACGCGCGTGGAAGGCATAGGGCTTCGAGGTGAGCGCGCCGACCGGGCAGAGGTCGACGACGTTGCCGGAGAGTTCCGACGACAGCGCGCGTTCGAGATAGGTGGTGATTTCCATGTCCTCGCCGCGGCCCAGGGCACCAAGCTCCGGCACGCCGGCGACTTCGGTCGCGAAACGGACACAGCGCGTACAATGGATACAACGGGTCATGCAGGTCGCGACGAGCGGCCCCATATACTTGTCTGTGACCGCGCGCTTGTTCTCGTGGAAGCGGCCACGATCGAAACCGTAGGCCATGGCCTGATCCTGCAGATCGCATTCGCCGCCCTGATCGCAGATCGGGCAATCGAGCGGGTGGTTGATAAGCAGGAATTCCATGACGCCGCCGCGCGCTTTATTGGCGCGCTCGGACTTGGTGTGCACAACCATGCCTTCATTGACCGGCATGGCGCAGGACGCGACCGGCTTCGGCGACTTCTCGACGTCCACCAGGCACATGCGGCAGTTGCCGGCGATCGACAGACGATCATGATAGCAGAAGCGCGGGATTTCCACGCCGATCTGCTCGGCCGCCTGCAAGATGGTCGTGTTCGGCGGAACTTCGACCTGGATACCGTCAATCGTAAGCTTCGGCATTGCTATCCCCTCGCCTTACGCCGCTTTGTCGCGCGTCTTGGCATCGCGATAGTCGCGGATGCGGCGCTCGAGTTCAGGACGGAAATGGCGGATCAAACCTTGCACCGGCCAGGCCGCCGCATCGCCGAGGGCGCAAATCGTGTGCCCTTCGATCTGATAGGTGACCTGTTCCAGCGTATCGATTTCGGCGAGGGTCGCGTCACCCTTCACCATGCGGCGCATGACACGCGCGAGCCAACCGGTGCCCTCGCGGCACGGCGTGCATTGGCCGCAGCTTTCATGCTTGTAGAAATCCGACAGGCGCGAAATCGCCGCAACGATATCGACCGACTTGTCCATGACCATCACGGCCGCGGTCCCGAGGCCAGACTTCACATCGCGCAGCGCATCGAAGTCCATGAGGACGGTGTCGCAGATCGACTTCGGCAGCACCGGCACGGATGCGCCGCCCGGAATGACACCCTGGAGATTATCCCAGCCGCCGCGCACGCCGCCGCAATGCTTCTCGATGAGTTCCTTGAGCGGGATGCTCATGGATTCTTCGACGTTGCAGGGCTTATTCACGTTGCCGGAGATGCAGAAGACCTTGGTGCCCGCGTTGTTCGGGCGCCCGAAGCTGGCGAACCAAGAGGCGCCGCGGCGCAGGATGGTCGGCGCAACGGCGATGCTCTCGACGTTGTTGACCGTGGTCGGGCAGCCATAGAGGCCAACGCCCGCCGGGAACGGCGGCTTCAAACGCGGCTGGCCCTTGCGGCCCTCGATCGATTCAATGAGCGCAGTTTCTTCGCCGCAGATGTAAGCGCCAGCGCCGCGATGCAGATAGAGGTCGAACTTCCAGCCGCTACCACATGAATTGTTGCCGATGAGGCCCGCGTCATAGGCCTCATCGATGGCGACCTGGAGGTTGGAGGCTTCGTTGTAGAACTCACCGCGGATGTAGATGTAGCAGGCATGCGCGCGCATCGCGAAGCTGGCGATGAGGCAGCCTTCGATCAGCTTATGCGGATCGAAGCGCAGCATGTCGCGGTCTTTGCAGGTGCCCGGCTCGCCCTCGTCGGCGTTGACGACGAGGTAATGCGGGCGGTCGCTTTCGGTCTTGGGCATGAACGACCACTTGAGACCGGTCGGGAAGCCCGCGCCGCCACGGCCGCGCAGACCCGAGCGCTTCATCTCGTCGATGATCCACTCCGGACCCATATCAAGGATCTCTTTGGTGCCGTCCCAGTCGCCGCGGGCGCGCGCGCCCTTAAGGCGCCAATCGTGGCGGCCGTAGAGATTCGTGAAGATACGATCTTTATCAGCGAGCATGTGCCTGACCTATGCCTTGGGAGCCGCGGCCTTCGCCGCCGCTTCCGCTTTCGCTTTCTCGAACGCCGCCTTGGCCGCGGCGAAGTCCTGCTTCGGGATCGGCTTCGTCGGATCGTCGGTGAGCGAGGTCTTCTCGCCCGCCGGCGCCGCGTTGTCGCGGCCCGTCATCGAGCCATGCGGCGGCAGCTTCTCGCCGCGCTTCAGCGCGTCGATGATCTTGCCGGTGGAAGCGTAATCGACGTCTTCGTAGTAATCGTCGCCGACCGCGATCACCGGCGCGTTCACGCAGGCGCCCGCGCATTCGACTTCTTCAAGGCTGAACGAACCGTCCGTGGTGACTTCACCGAGGCCGATGCCGAGCTTGTCCTTGCACGACTTGACCACATCATTGGAACCGCGCAGCCAGCAGGAAAGGCTGGTGCAGACCTGGATGTGGTTCTTGCCGACCGGCGCGAGCTTGAACATGGTGTAGAAGGTCGCCACTTCCATGACGCGGATCGGCGCCATTTCAAGCATGACGGCGATCTGTTCCATGGCCGGGCGCGACACCCAACCTTCCTGACGCTGCGCAAGATCGAGGAGCGGAATCACGGCGCTGGCCTGACGGCCCGCGGGATACTTGGCGATGATCTTCTTCGCCCGTTCCTGCATCTCAGCATTAAAGGCGAAGCTGGCGGGCTGATTTTCCGCCATTACGCGCGCGCTCATCGGTCAACCTCGCCGAACACGATATCGATGGAGCCCAGCACCGCCGGCACGTCGGCCAGCATGTGACCGCGCAGCATCGCGTCCATGGCTTCCAGGTGCATGAACCCGGGAGCACGGATACGGCAGCGGTAAGGCTTGTTGGTGCCGTCGGAGACGAGGAACACGCCGAACTCGCCTTTCGGCGCTTCGGTGCCGACATAGGTTTCGCCGGCCGGGACCTTGTAGCCTTCGGTGTAGAGTTTGAAGTGATGGATGAGAGCTTCCATCGAGGTCTTCATTTCGGAACGCGGCGGCGCAAGCACTTTGCGGTCGTTCACGCGCACCGGACCCGAGGGCATCTTTTCCAAGCACTGCTTGATGATCTTCAAGGACTGGCGCATTTCCTCGACACGCACGAGATAGCGGTCGTAGCAGTCGCCGTTCTTGCCAATCGGAATGTCGAAATCCATTTCCTCGTAGCCGTCGTAGGGCTGCGACTTGCGCAAGTCCCACGGCACGCCGGACGCACGCAGGTTCGGACCGGTGAAGCCCCAGGCGAGCGCCTGTTCCTTCGACACGACGCCGATATCGACAACGCGCTGCTTGAAGATACGGTTCTCGGTGAGCAGGCCTTCCATGTCGTCGAGGACCTTGGTGTAGCCATTCGCCCACTCGTGCATACGCTCGATGAGGCCCGCGGGCAGATCCTGCGAGACGCCGCCCGGACGGACGTAATTGGCGTGCATGCGCGCGCCGCAAACGTCGTCATAGAAACCCATGATCTTTTCGCGCTCTTCGAACGTCCACAAGAACGGCGTCATGGCGCCGACGTCCATCGCGTAAGAAGCGATGTTCATGATGTGATTAAGGATACGCGTCAGTTCGCCGAACAGCATGCGGATGTACTTGGCGCGGCGCGGAACCTCGATGCCGAGCAACTTCTCGACCGCGAGGGAGTAGGCCTGCTCCTGGTTCATCGGCGAGACGTAGTCGAGACGGTCGAAGTACGGGACCGCCTGGAGGTAGGTCTTGTACTCGATCAGCTTTTCGGTGCCGCGGTGCAGGAGGCCGATGTGCGCATCGACGCGGTCGATGACTTCACCGTCCATCTCCAGCACCAGACGCAGAACGCCGTGCGCCGCAGGATGCTGCGGGCCGAAGTTCAGCGTGTAGTTCTCAATTTCTGCTTCAGCGGCCTGTGACATGCGTTAGGTCCCCGCCGGCTTCGCAGGCGCAGGCGCCGCTTTTTCGTCGCCCGGTAGCAACTTCTGAATACCTTCCCATGGGCTAAGGAAGTCGAACGAACGGAAGTCCTGCGCAAGTTTCACGGGCTCGTAAATCACGCGCTTCTGCTCGACGTCGTAACGCACTTCGACATAGCCGGTGAGCGGGAAATCCTTGCGCAGCGGATGACCTTCAAAACCGTAGTCGGTGAGAATACGGCGCAGGTCCGGATGGTCGGAGAAGAACACGCCGTACATGTCCCACACTTCGCGCTCGCACCAATCGGCGCAGGGGAACAGGGACGCGATGCTCGGCACCGCGGTTTCTTCGCCGACGGTGAGCTTCACGCGAACGCGCTGATTGAGGCTCATCGAAAGCAGCAAGTAGACGATTTCGAAACGCTCGGGGCGTTGCGGATAGTCGACCGCCGTGACGTCGATGACTTGCGTGAACGCAAGTTGCGGATCGTCGCGCAGGGTCGTCACAACCTTGAGGATGGACTCGCGCTTGACGAATACAGTGAGCTCGCCGCGCTGAATGTCGGCGGAGATGAAATCGCCGCCAAGCACCTGCGGGAGGCGGGCGGAGATTTCGCGAAGGCCTTCAATTCCGGTGGTCATGCGCGTTAGGCCCGATCGATCGTGCCGACGCGGCGGATCTTCTTATGCAGCTGAAGAATGCCGTACAGAAGCGCTTCCGCGGTGGGCGGGCAGCCCGGAACGTAGATGTCGACGGGCACGATACGGTCGCAGCCGCGTACGACGGAATAAGAGTAGTGATAATAGCCGCCGCCGTTGGCGCACGAGCCCATCGAGATGACCCAGCGCGGTTCCGGCATCTGGTCGTAAACCTTGCGGAGCGCGGGCGCCATTTTGTTGGTGAGCGTGCCGGCGACGATCATGCAGTCGGACTGGCGCGGGCTGGGACGGAAGACCATGCCGAAGCGGTCCATGTCGTAGCGCGCCATGGCGACGTGCATCATTTCCACGGCGCAACAGGCCAGACCAAACGTCATCGGCCACAGGGAGCCGGTGCGGCCCCAGTTCACAAGCTGATCGAGCGAGGTAAGCAGAAAGCCTTTGTTCTGCAGTTCCTCGGAGACGCGGGCCATAACCTGCGCGTCTTGAGCGGTCGTCGCGCGAATAATGTCGGTTTTCGGCGCGGCCGGAACGGTTACTCCCATTCCAGGGCTCCCTTCTTCCATTCGTAGATGAAGCCAATGGTGAGCACGCCCAGGAACACCATCATCGACCAGAAGCCGAACATCCCGATCTTCCCAAGGGTGATCGCCCAGGGGAACAGGAAGGCCACTTCGAGATCGAAAATGATGAACAGGATCGAGACCAGGTAGAAACGCACGTCGAACTTGGACCGGGCGTCGTCAAAGGCCTCGAAACCGCACTCATAGGCGGAGGTTTTTTCCGGGTCCGGGCGGCTTGGCCCCGCGATCAGCGAGGCGATCACCATCACCAGCGCGAGCCCAAAGGCTATACCCAGAAAAATAAGGATCGGGAGATATTCCACGAGCAGCTGCTGCATGCCACCAGCCTTGCCACCAGGGCCGCCACAACTCGGCCCGATTTATTATGAATTACAATAAGTTACGGCACAGACAGGAACGTGCCCGAAGCCCCTTAACTTCCGCCCGTCCCCACGCGCGTCGTGGGGGTGATTTACCGGCCACGGGTAACAGAGTCAAGGCAACTGATTGTGCGTAAGACCGTTGACAGACCGCGATATTTTGCGCTTTTCGTGGGTCGGGCGCGGCCTGGGCGCCACCTCGAAGAGGGTCATATTCGCCCGGGCGGCCGCTAGTTTTGGCCGTGTAGGAAGTCCGGACGCAATGCTTAGGTCAATGGTACCTGTCGGCCGCTATGGCAAGGATCGCCAAGTCCCGAAGGCCATCGCGACTCCCGAGAGTTTCGATGCCGCCGTCGATCGCGCCATCCTCGCCAATCTGATGCCCGAGGCGCCTTTCGTCGACCGCAGCACCCCCATCACAACGATCGGGTCGTGTTTTGCCGGCAATATCGCCGCGACCCTCCACAATACGGGCTATAACGTCCATCACCTGGATATTTCCGAGCGGCTATTCAATCCTTTCGCTCTCCAGGAGTTCATGGAAGCTTTGAGCGCCTCGGAAGACCTCACCGCCTTCGCGGACCGCTGGAAGGTGGACGCCGAGGCGGCGGCGAAGCTGCGCACGACCATCGCTCAGGGCGGGTTGCTTATCATTACTTTTGGGCTGTCGTTCGTTTGGATCGACAAGACCACCAATGAGATCGTGACCGACCCCACACAGAAGGTGGGGCTGCGGCTGATCAAGGCGGATCCCGAGCGATTCGTGATGGAGCCGACAGGCGTAGCCGAAAATGTCGACGCGATGGCCGCCACGTTGAACGCCGTGCGGCGGATCAACCGGACGATCAAGATCGTCATGACCTTGTCGCCCGTCCACATGGCGCGCGCAATTTGCGACTATCCGCCGGTGGCCGCCGATGCGATCTCGAAATCGACCTTGCGCTGCGCATTACACGAAATCATGAGTCTACGCCTGCACAACACGTTCTACTTCCCGTCCTTCGAAATCCTACGCTGGTTCGGGCCGATGGTTGACGTGACCTTTGGAGGCATCGACATCCAGCATATCGACCCCGCGTGGGTCGCTTATACTCTTTCGAAGTTCCGACAGTATTACTGCGTCGGCGAACGGCCGATCCTTCCGCCTTTCATCCTGCGCAAACCGATTGAGACCAACGACACCGTCGTACCGCCGACGTAGCGGACTGCACATTGCCTCAGTCAAAAACTGGCGGCATCGCACCTAGCGCGGCGGCAACGGAGCCATCGTCGATGGCATGAAAGCCTGCAAGTGTCTTGCGCGACACATTCGCATCGAGCGGACATAGCGGTGGACGTATACGCAGCCACCGTCCGTCCCGCGTGATGTGAGCGAAGATTTGCTTCACGGCTTCGGTCACCGGAACGGTGAGGAGCACGTCCTTCCAGAGCGAAGACAAACGCGCCTCGGCGGCCAGATCGGCGCTTTCCACCACACGTTTGACCAAAGCGGGCGCAAGACCCGCGGTGGCGGTCATGACACCCGCTCCACCTTTTTCGAGCAATGGGCGGGCGAGATGGTCGTCACCTGCGAACACCGCAAGTTCGGAAAACTTCAGCCATGAGGTGACGCTCGCGAGGTCGCCGCTGCTGTCCTTCACGCCCTGCATCCGCCCAGGGTGCGCCGCGATCAACGCCGCCATCATGTCCGTATCGACGGCCACGGTGGACATTTCTACGAAGTGATAGAGGAAGACCGGCGTCGCGACCTTCGCGGTGCGGCGCAGGACTTCATCCATGAAGGCATACACGCCCTCGGGCGGCGCCGCGCGGAAGAAGTAGGGCGGGATCACGAGCGCGGCGCAGCCCATTTCCCCGAGGGCGGTGACGAGCGTCACGACGTCATAGAGCGACGGCGCGCCAGCCCCGACGATGATGGCGTGCGGGGGAATGCCGGCGTCGATCATGACGAGAACGGTCGCGATCTTCTCCGCGACGGAAATCGACGGCCCCTCGCCCGTCGTGCCAAAAAGCAAAAGGCCGGTGCAGCCCTGATCCATCAGCCAACGCCCGAGCCGCGCCATGGCGGCGCCATCGATATCGCCGTTGTCGCGGTAGAGCGTGATCATCGCGGCGCTGACGCCGCGGGGGTAGGAGGCCATGCGCTTATCTATTCCCAAGGAGCTGATTGCCAACACGGGCGTTGACCTCGATATGTCCGGAGCGTTCGAAGCGCAGCGTGAGCGGCACCGTGTCGCCGACGTGGAGGTCGCGCTTCAGGCCGGTGAGGCGCACGAAGATGCCGCCGGGACGCAGGCGTTCGTCGTTATAGCCGGTGATCTCGAGGCCCTTGACCGGGAGATACGTGTACTTGCCACTGCGGATGCGCGTGCGAATGAGCTCGGCCTTGTCGGCAAGCAGCGTGGAGACGTCGAGGAGGCGGTCGGGTTCCTCGGCGTTATTGAGGATGTGAAAATAGACGCTGGTCGTACCTTCATAAATGCGCACCCAAGCATTCTCGATGACGACGGGTTTGGATTGCGCGAAAGCGGGGGCCGGGGCGGAGAGAAGGAGCGCGGCGAAGATGAACTTCAGAAGGCGCATGCTTGACCCTCGCGTTTGTCCGCCGAGACAGTCCGCCTTCGCCCTATCGGGCTATGGCGTGACATCTTTAATCGCGCGCGCGGCGCGCGATTAAAGATGGTGGGCGGTGACGGGATCGAACCGCCGACATCTTGCGTGTAAAGCAAGCGCTCTACCGGCTGAGCTAACCGCCCGGTGAGCGGAAATTAACCGCAGGCGGTATAAAAAGCAAAGGCCGCTCAAGGGCGGCCAGAAAACAACGTATGTCGATGGGAGTGGCGTGCGCCTCGGCACCCCTCCGGGGGATCACACCGAAAATCGCAGTGCGATTTTCGCCGCGATTAAAGCAAGCGCTCTACCGGCTGAGCTAACCGCCCGGTGAGCGGAAATTAACCGCAGGCGGCATAAAGGAAAAACGGAAAACGCCCCCTCACCCTTCCCTCTCCCCTTTTAGGGGAGCGGGGCAAAAACAAAAATGGCGGGGCCTTGCGGCGCCCGCCATTTGGTTTTTTGAAGTCCGCCGGGACTAATGCGTCGTCAGCGGCTCTTCTTCCACGTCCGGCTTGGCGGCCTGGAGCGGCTTTTCCTTCTTATCCTCGTCGTCCTCATCCACTTCCTTCAGGATCGGAACCAGCGGATTGACGAGCGCTTTTTCCAGCACTTCATCGACGGTCGTGACCGGGATGATGGTGAGGTCGCGCTTCACGTTGTCCGGCAATTCCTCGAGGTCCTTCTCGTTCTCCTTCGGGATCAGCGCGATCTTGAGACCGCCGCGCTGGGCCGCGAGGAGCTTTTCCTTCAGGCCGCCGATCGGAAGCACGCGTCCACGGAGCGAGATTTCACCCGTCATACAGACGTCCTTGCGCACCGGGTTGCCGGTGAGCGCGGACACCATGGAGGTGATCATCGCCACGCCCGCGGACGGACCATCCTTCGGCGTCGCGCCTTCCGGCACATGCAGGTGGATGTCGTTCTTCTCGAACACCTTGCGGCGGATGCCGAATACAGCGGCACGGCTGCGGATGTACGAACGGGCCGCGGAGATGGACTCCTTCATCACGTCGCCGAGCTTGCCGGTCGTTGTGACGGCACCCTTGCCGGGCATCACCACCGCTTCGATCGACAGGAGCTCGCCGCCGACTTCCGTCCACGCCAGGCCGGTCGTTACGCCGATCAGATCCTCACGCTCGGCTTCGCCGAAGCGATACTTCGGAATGCCAGCGTACTTCTTGAGGTTCCGGCGCGTGACGGACACCTTCTTCAGCTTGCGCAGAATGATGTCCTTCGTGGCCTTACGCGCGAGGTTGGCGATTTCGCGTTCGAGCGAACGCACGCCTGCTTCGCGGGTGTAGTAGCGGCACAGATCACGCAACGCGTCGTCCGAGACGCTCCACTCGGTCTTCTTCAGACCATGCGCGGGGAACTGCTTCGGAATGAGGTGACGCTTGGCGATCGCGACCTTTTCGTCTTCGGTGTAGCCGGAGACGCGGATCACTTCCATACGATCGAGCAACGGCTGCGGCATACGCAGCGTGTTCGCGGTCGTGATGAAGAGCACGTCCGACAGGTCGTAATCGACTTCGAGATAGTGATCCTGGAACGTCGAGTTCTGTTCCGGGTCGAGCACCTCGAGCAGCGCGGACGACGGATCGCCGCGCCAGTCGGCGCCCAGCTTGTCGATTTCGTCGAGCAGGAAGAGCGGGTTCGAGGTCTTCGCCTTCTTCATGCCCTGGATGATCTTGCCGGGCATGGAGCCGATGTAGGTACGGCGGTGACCGCGAATCTCGGCTTCGTCACGCACGCCGCCCATGGAGACGCGCACGAAGGCGCGGCCCGTCGACGTGGCGATGGAGCGGCCGAGCGAGGTCTTACCGACACCTGGCGGGCCGACGAGGCAGAGGATCGGGCCTTTGAGCTTCTTGGTGCGGCTTTGGACCGCCAAGTACTCGATGATGCGTTCCTTCACCTTCTCGAGGCCGTAGTGATCTTTGTCGAGCTGCGCCTTCGCGGCGCGCAGGTCGATGTGGATCTTCGAACGCTTCTTCCACGGGATCCCGGTCAGCCAGTCGAGGTAGTTGCGCACCACCGTCGCTTCGGCCGACATCGGACTCATGGTCTTCAGCTTCTTCACTTCGGCAAGCGCCTTCTCGCGCGCTTCCTTGCTCATGCGAAGCTTCTTGATCTTCTCTTCGAACTCGGAGGCTTCGTCCTTGCCTTCCTCGTTCTCGCCCAGCTCGCGCTGGATCGCCTTCATCTGTTCGTTGAGGTAGTACTCGCGTTGCGTCTTCTCCATCTGCCGCTTCACGCGGTTCCGGATGCGCTTTTCCACCTGCAAGACGCTGATCTCGGATTCCATGAACCCGTAGACGCGCTCGAGCCGTTCGGAGACGCTCTTCACTTCGAGCAGTTCCTGCTTCTCGGCGATCTTCAGCGTGAGATGCGAAGCAACGGTATCGGCCAGCTTCGAGGGATTCTCGATCTGGTTCACCGACACGAGAACCTCGGGCGGGATCTTCTTGTTGAGCTTGATGTACTGCTCGAACTGGGAGACGACCGAGCGCGCGAGCGCTTCGAGTTCCTTATCTTCTTCCTTCGGCTCGTCGATGTTGTCGACGTAAGCCTCGAAAAAGGACTCGTTCTCCTTATAGGTCGAGATCTTGGCGCGGCTGCCGCCTTCGACCAGCACCTTCACGGTGCCGTCCGGCAGCTTCAAGAGCTGCAGCACGGTCGAAACGGTGCCGACGTCGTAAATATCCTTGGACTGCGGATCGTCCTGCGAGGCGTCCTTCTGGGCGACCAGAAGGATCTGCTTATCGTCGGCCATAACGTCTTCCAGCGCGCGAACGGATTTTTCGCGGCCCACGAAGAGCGGGACGATCATATGAGGGAACACAACGATGTCCCTCAACGGCAGAACCGGGAGCAACTGGCCTTTGGCGATATCGGACACTACAACACCCTTCTTTCAGTCGTCTGCGCTGGGCGCTCGCCTTCCTTCACATGAACGGAAAGCTTTCGCTCTGGGTTGCCGCACTTCAGTGAAGCTACGGCGCGTACAGGCTTACGCATTTGACCTTAATCAACCCAGCCGGACAATCCCTATGTAGGTTGTGCCGGCTAAGTATCAAGCCATTGAAAGATTAGGCAGAGGTGCCGCCTTCGGCGCCACGGCGATCCGCGTAGATGTACAGCGGTTTCGCGCGACCCTCGGAGACTTCACCGTTCACAACCACTTCTTCGACACCCTCAAGGCCGGGGAGGTCGAACATCGTATCGAGCAGAATGCTCTCCATGATGGAACGTAGGCCGCGCGCGCCGGTCTTTCGAATAATGGCTTTCTTTGCCACAGACCGCAGCGCGTCCTCCGTGAAAGTGAGGTGAACGTTCTCCATGTCGAAGAGGCGCTGGTACTGCTTGGCCAGAGCGTTCTTCGGACGGGTCAAGATATCCACAAGCGCCTGCTCGTCCAGATCTTCCAGAGTAGCGAGGATCGGCAAACGACCCACGAACTCAGGGATCAATCCGTACTTGAGCAGATCCTCCGGCTCGACCTCGCGCAAGATCGCACCGGTGGCGCGCTCGTCCTGCGAACGCACGTCGGCGCCGAAGCCGATCGAGGTGCCCTTGCCACGCTGAGAGATGATCTTCTCGAGGCCGGCGAAGGCGCCGCCGCAGATGAACAGGATATTGGTCGTGTCCACCTGGAGGAATTCCTGCTGCGGGTGCTTGCGGCCGCCCTGCGGCGGAACGGAAGCGACCGTGCCTTCCATGATCTTCAGGAGAGCCTGCTGCACGCCTTCACCCGACACGTCGCGCGTGATCGACGGATTGTCGGATTTACGGCTGATTTTGTCGATTTCGTCGATGTAGACGATCCCGCGCTGCGCGCGCTCGACGTTGTAGTCGGCGGCCTGCAACAGCTTCAGGATAATGTTCTCGACGTCTTCACCGACGTAACCGGCTTCCGTGAGGGTCGTCGCATCGGCCATGGTGAACGGCACATCGAGGATGCGCGCGAGCGTCTGGGCCAGCAGCGTCTTACCGCACCCTGTCGGGCCGATGAGCAGGATGTTCGACTTCGAGATCTCGACTTCCGCATTCTTCGAGGACGCGGACAGGCGCTTGTAGTGGTTATGGACCGCCACCGAGAGCACGCGCTTGGCGTGGTCCTGGCCGATCACATAATCATCGAGAACCTTCAGGATGTCGCGCGGCGTCGGAACGCCTTCGCGGGACTTCACGAGGTTGGTTTTGTTCTCCTCGCGGATGATGTCCATGCAGAGTTCGACGCATTCATCGCAGATGAATACGGTCGGGCCCGCAATAAGCTTGCGTACCTCGTGCTGGCTCTTTCCGCAGAAAGAGCAGTACAGGGTGTTCTTGGAATCTCCGCCCGAAGCCTTGGTCATCATCTTCTCCACCGATGGCCGCCGCCGGAAGCTGGGGCGACCATGGTCATCAATACTACATTTCGTATGTTAACCGAGGCTTTCCACCCCGTACAACCGAGAACCACCGTAGGAATTCACGCCGGTTGCAGACGTGTCTGCTCGGTAACTCGCCTCTTAATCGTTAATATTCAATAACGTCGGGTCTCCTGCGCTCCCGAGCTTAATGCTCAACGAGCGCCAGAGTTGCATATCCGGCGTGCATAAAGTGCAGTCGCGCGCGGATTTGTGAAGCCAACGGTTGAACGGCGACGATCCGGTTCCCGGCCCGTTTAGGCCGTTTTCAGCGGCGTGACACCGTTACCGTCCTTGTCCAGCGGACGGGGGCGTTCCTTGATGACCGTGTCGATCAGACCGAAGGTCTTGGCGTCTTCCGCGGTCATATAGTTGTCGCGGTCCATCGCCTTCTCGACGGCCTTCAGGGTCTGGCCGGTGTGCTCGACGTAAATCTGGTTGAGGCGTTCACGCAGCTGCAGGATCTCGCGTGCCTGGATCTCGATGTCCGCCGCCTGACCCTGGAAGCCGCCCGAGGGCTGGTGGATCATGATGCGCGAGTTCGGCAGGGAGTAACGCTTGCCCTTGGTGCCGCCGGCCAGCAGCAGCGAGCCCATGGAGGCGGCCTGGCCAATACAAAGGGTGGAAACATCGCAGCGGATGTATTTCATGGTGTCGTAGATCGCCAAGCCCGAGGTGACGACGCCACCCGGCGAGTTGATGTAGAACGAGATGTCCTTGTTCGGGTTATCCGATTCCAGGAAGAGGAGCT
Organism: Pseudomonadota bacterium; assembly: GCA_020160875.1. GTDB lineage: Bacteria > Pseudomonadota > Alphaproteobacteria > Rhodospirillales > Rhodospirillaceae > SHVO01. The sequence continues at coordinate 5,519 of JAIUPE010000014.1, read as the reverse complement.
GGGCGCAGATCAGCGACGAGATCTGGTCGTTGACGCCGCCGGTGAGGAAGATGACGCGCTGCTTCAGCAGCAGCGAATAAATATCATATGCGCGTTCGCCCCTATTGGTCTGCTCGACCACCATCGGCACGAGGTTGTCCAAAACTTCGATGGGGCTGCGGTCTTTCATGAATCACCTAAAGGCGTACGGGGAATTGTTCCGCCTAACATAAGCAAAAAGATAAGGGCTGCAAGGCGGGTCCCACCTTGCAGCCCTCAGGACTCTTTATTTGCGCGTGTCCCGGGCGGGAACCGCGCCTCAAAAGGTTAACGACTTAGATCTCGTCGTCTTCCTTGAGCAGTTCTTCAATGGTGACCGGCTTATCGGTCACGTTGGCCTTGCTGATGAGATGGTCGACGACCTTCTCTTCGAACAACGGCGCGCGGAACGCTTCGAGCGCCTGCGGGTTGCGCTGGTAGTAATCGACAACCTGCGCTTCCTGACCGGGATAACGCATCGCTTCCTGAACGATGGCCGACTTGAGGTCTTCCGGGCTGATCACAACGCCGGCCTTTTGGCCGATTTCGGACAAGAGCAAACCCAGGCGCACGCGGCGCTCGGCGATGTCGCGGTATTCCTTCTTCAGCTCGTCTTCCGACTTGCCGGCGTCTTCCGGATCGACCTGACCACCGCGGGTGACCTGCTCCATCTGGCGCCAGATGGACTCGAACTCGATATCCACGAGGCCCTGCGGAACGGCGAACTTGTGCGACTCAGCGAGCTTGTCGAGCAGCTGGCGCTTCATGCGCTGGCGCGACGCGCTGTCATGGTTCTGCTGGAGATAGGCGCGCAGACGTTCCTTGAGGGCATCGATGGTGGCGTCGCCGATGCTCTTGGCGAGTTCGTCGTCGAGCGCCGGGAGCTTCAGTTCACGGATTTCCTTCACGTCGACTTCGAACTCGGCATCCTTGCCGGCCAGATGCGGCGCGCCGGCGTAGTCGGCCGGGAAGGTCACCTTCACGGTGCGCTTATCGCCGGCCTTGGCGCCGATGAGCTGGTCTTCGAAGCCGGGGATGAAATTGTTGCTACCGATCTCGATCAGGGCGTCCTGCATCGTGCCGCCCTGGAAAACTTCGCCGTTCATGCGGCCGACGAAATCGGCGAACACGACGTCGCCCTTGCCGGCGGCGCGCTCAATTTTTTCTGCCGTCGCCTTCGTGCGCTGAACGCCTTCGAGCGCCTTGCTCATCTCGTCATCGGAGACCGGAGCCGTCGGACGGGTGAGATCGATCGCGCCGACTTCGGAGCTGATTTCCGGCAGCACTTCGAGCTGGACCGAGAACTCGAGATCCTGGCCTTCTTCGAACTTCACGAGTTCGACCTTAGGCTGGACGGCCGGCTTCAAAGCCTTTTCGCTGAGCGCGGCCTGGGTGGATTCGTCGATGGTCTTTTCGAGGATTTCGCCGCGCACGGCTTCGCCGAAACGCTTCTTGAGCAGGTTCATCGGAACCTTGCCCGGGCGGAAGCCCGGCAGGCGCACCTGCTGGCCGACTTCATTCAGGCGCTCGTTGACCTTTTCTTCGATGGCGGCCGTGGGAACCACGACGTTGAACGCACGCTTGAGGCCATCGGCCGGCTTTTCAATGACTTGCATGGAGAATCCGCAATCCCGTCTAGAATCTTTATCTTCTGGCGCGAGCGTCGCGCCGCCGTTTCGTCGTCCTTTGCGCCGTCGCCGAGGCCATCGGCTTGGTGCGGGTGAAGGGATTTGAACCCCTACGTCCTGTTACGGACACCAGGACCTAAACCTGGCGTGTCTACCAGTTTCACCACACCCGCCGGAGGCCAGAAGGCCGCGGCCACATGGCCAAGAGCCAGGACACCGCTGAGCGCTAAAAAAAGGATGCGGTAGATAGCCAAGAACACCCGACTGGATCAAGCCTTATGACCCGCCATTCCGGCCTGTAAGCGACTAAAACCCGGCTAAAACGCCGGGAAGGGCGTCCGGGAGGTCCTCGGCGATCAATCCGCGCCCCAGCCGGCGTCCAGCCTCGCCATGGAGCCAAACCGCGGCGTTGGCGGCCTGCCAGCCCCCCATTCCTTGAACCAAAAGGCCCAAAACCAAGCCCGCGAGCACGTCGCCCGACCCACCGGTTGCAAGCCAAGGTGGCGCATTCGAGGCGATGGACGCGCGTCCGTCCGGGGCGGCCACCACGCTATCGGGTCCCTTAAGGATCACGACCGCGCCGCTGACCGCCGCCGCCGCGCGGGCCCGCGCCAAGCGGGAGCCCGCCGGAACCTTGAAGATTCGGCCAAACTCGCCTTCGTGCGGCGTGAGGACCACGGGTCCCTTTGCGCGCCCGATCGCCGTCAGGAGCGCTTGCGGTGTGTCTTCGAAGCTGGTGAGCGCATCGGCATCGAGCACCACCGCCTTGCCGGATTCAAGAATGCGCAAGACGCGCGCCCGCGTCGCCGCGCCGACGCCGGCGCCCGGTCCGATCAGCACCCCGTTGCGCCGTTTGTCCGCGAGGAGTTCGTCGAGTTCGGCGGGTGTGTCCATCGCCTGCACGAAGGCGCCGGGTTCGGCGGAGGCGTAGAGCGCAACCGCGCTGGCCGGGACCGCCAGACGTAAGAGGCCCGCCCCTGCCCTGCGGGCCGCACGCGCCGCGAGCCGCGCGGCACCGGTCACAAGATCGCCGCCGATCACCACCGCGTCACCGTGGTCGTATTTGTGATCGCTCCAGGTCCAGCGCGGCAGATGCCAGAGCGCGGGCACGTTGTGCGCGGTGCGCGGCGCGATGTCCTTGAGCACGGCATCGGGGATGCCGATGCCGGCGACGGTAAGTTCGCCGCAAAGATCGCGCGCGGGGTAAAGGAAATGCGCAGGCTTCGCGCGAAAGAACGTCACCGTCGCCGCGCAGCGCGGGGCAACCCCATCCAGAACCTCACCCGTGTCGCCATGAACGCCGCTCGGCACATCGATCGCGATACAGGTCAGCGCGCGGCCGTTGATCGCGGTGACGATCTCACGCGCGCGTCCTTCCAACGCACGCGACAGCCCCGCACCGAAAAGTGCGTCAACCACGAGCGGCGTGCCGTCCAAGAGGTCGCATGCGAGCGGGCGGATTTCACCGAAGTCCCGCCATCGCCGCGCATTGGCCGCCGCGTCACCTTTCAGCGCCTCCGGAGGACCGAGCAAGCCGACCTGCACGGGCCACCCTTTTTCGGCAAGCCGGCGTGCGACGACGAAACCGTCACCGCCATTGTTGCCGGGTCCGCACAGGACCGCGACCGCGCACCGTGGCCAGCGCGCCTCGATGACGCGCGTGACGGAAAGACCCGCCGCTTCCATCAGGGTCAGCGTGTCAACGCCGGCGGCTTTGTCGGCCGCATACATCTCCGCCGCCGACAGAACCGCGCATTCGTCGGGGATCGTATGCGGTAAGAGGGCTGGTGAAGTCGCGAAAGGCGTCATAAATCTATCCTGCGCCGAGGATATGGCGCATCACAAGGCCAATGAGTATTCGAATATGAAAGTCGCTGTTCTCGGCGCAGGTGTTGTGGGAACCAGCACGGCCTACTTCCTCGCGGAAGATGGGCATGATGTCGTCGTGCTCGATCGTCAAAAAGGCGCGGGCCAGGAAACCAGCTTCGCCAACGGCGGACAGATCTCGGCCTGCCACGCCAAACCCTGGGCGGGCCCGAAGGTACCGTGGCAGACGTTCCTGTGGACCTTTCAGCCCGACGCACCGCTGCTGTTCAAACCGTGGCGCTTCGATCCCGCGCTGTGGTCATGGGGCCTCAAGTTCCTGGCGAATTGCACGAGCGAACGCGAGCGCATCAACATGGACCGCACGCTGCGGATAGCTTTGTACAGCCGCGAGGTGCTGAAGGCCCTGCGCCAGAAAACCAACATCCAATACGACCAGCAGCTCAAGGGTATCCTGCACATCTACCGCACCAAGCCGGAGTTCGAGCACGGCCGCCATACGGCGGCGCAACTCGCCGCACTCGGTCTCGCGCAGGATGTGCTGACGCCCGAGGACTGCGTGAAGGTGGAACCCGCCCTTGCCGACGCCGTGCGTAAAGGTGACGTCGTTGGCGGCCTGATGAGTGGCGAAGATGAAAGCGGCGATGCGCGCAAGTTCAGCGAGGAACTCGCGGCGCTGGCCGTCGCGCGCGGCGCTAAGTTCCGTTATGGCGTCAACATCCAGAAACTGGAGCACGACGGCAAACGCGTGACCCGGATCGTCACGGACCAGGGCGACGAGACGCCCGACGCGGTTGTGCTGTCGCTTGGAAGCTACAGTCCATTCTTAGCCAAACAGCTTGGACTCAAACTGCCGGTGTACCCGGCAAAGGGTTACTCGATCACCGCCGAAATCGAGGACCCGAGCGCAGCGCCGACCGTGAGCATCACCGACGAGACACGCTTCATGGTGTTCACGCGCCTTGGAAACCGTCTGCGCGTGGCGGGCACCGCGGAGCTCGCCGGCTGGAACACACACCTCGATCCCGTGCGCGTCGCGCCGATCCGCGAGAACGTCATGAGCCTGTTCCCGCGCGCCTCGTCCTATAAAGAACTGAATGCTTGGTGCGGCCTGCGCCCGGCGACGCCGGACTCCGTGCCGATTCTGGGCGCGACAAAATTCGACAACCTGTTCCTCAACACCGGCCACGGCACCTTGGGCTGGACGATGGCATGCGGATCGGGGCGCGTGATCGCCGACCTGATCTCGGGCCGTGTGCCAGAGATCGAGATGAACGGGTTGGAACTGGAGAGGTTCGGGGGGTAACCCCTACTCCAGGCGTGGCGGCAGACTGCCATAACCGCAGTCGCAGTTATCGGAGGGTTTGGAAAGCCGGGCGACGAGCGGTGAACCCTTCACACGCGGGTCGCTGGGCTCCCAGCGGAATTCGGCGTCGCATTTGCCGCAGGTCTGCTTGGGCGGAAGTTGCGGTGCGCCGCCGGACGTCTTCGATGAATTGTTAGCCACGGGATCGCCCCCTCGCGAAATCCTTGATCGCATCCTATCTTACGCGAACCTGGTCTTTTTTGCGCGGTTCTCGTTGATGATCGACATTGTGGACTTCTTTGGCGGCTCGAAGCGGCGCTCCGCACTGCAGCTGTTCGACCGCACGTTAGCGACGCTGGAAGTGAATCCGGCCTATGTCGACGACGGGATGCGCTTTGCGATTTTCCGTTGGGCGCGCGCCGCCGCCGAGAACACAATGTCCGAGAACGGCGTGATCGACGGCTTGATGCGCGAGGCCGCCATGCTCATTTCCTTCTGCGTCCTGGGACCGGCGGAGACCGAAGCGCAATGGGGGCCGACGGTGCGCCAGGAACGCGAAGCGCGCTTCAACGCCGCGATCGAGGCGGGCGATGATGAGAGCATCGACGCCAAGGTGATCAAACTTGTCCTCGCGAAAGGGATCGCGGCGCCCGACGTGCTCGAGCGCGTGAGCCTCGAGCAGGATTAAGCGCGCTCGACCAGCTTGGCTTTCTGGCCAAAGGCAAGCGCGCGGCATTCGACCG
>JAIUPE010000013.1 GCA_020160875.1 Pseudomonadota bacterium | reverse complement strand
ATGGTCCGGGCACGCGGGATATCCCGGCGCCGGGCGGATGCCGCGATACTGTTCCGCGATCAGCGCTTCATTGCTCAGGCTCTCGCCCGGATCGTAGCCCCAGAATTCCTTGCGTACCCGCTGATGCATGCGCTCGGCGAAGGATTCTGCCAAGCGGTCGGCAAGCGCTTTAAAGAGGATCGCGCTGTAATCGTCTTGATCGCGCTCGAACGTGGCGACCTTGTCATCCGTGCCGATGCCCGCCGTCACGGCGAAGGCGCCAATATAGTCGGCGATGCCGGTCTCTTTCGGGGCAATGAAATCGGCCAGCGCCGCGTTGGCGCGATCCGAGCTGCCTTCGCGCACCATTTGTTGACGGAGCGTGTGAAAGGTCGTCAGCACGGTCTTGCGGGTATCGTCGGTGTAGATTTCGATATCGTCGCCGACCGCATTCGCCGGCCAGAAGCCGATCACGGCGCGGGCCGTCAGCCATTTTTCGCCCACCAGACGCTGCAGCATCGCCTGCGCGTCGTTGTAAAGGCCGCGTGCCGCCTTCCCGATCGTGGCGTCTTCCAGGATGTTCGGGTATTTGCCCGCCAGCTCCCACGTCTGGAAGAAGGGGGTCCAGTCGATTGTGCGTGTCAGCTCCGCCAGATCGTAGTCGTCAAACCGCACGAGACCGAGTGTCCGCGGGCGTTCGGGCGTGTAACCGTCCCAGACGATCTTTGTCCTGTTCGCGCGGGCGGCCGCAATGCTCTGGCGCTTCTTGCTCTGCTGCTGGCGTGCATGCGCCTCGCGCATCTTCTCGTAGTCGGCCTTCACGCCGGCGACGAAGCCGTCGCGCAGTTGATCCGACATCAGGCTGCCGGCGACGCCGACGGCGCGTGAGGCATCCTGCACGTAGACCACGGCGTTCTTGTATCCCGGGGCAATCTTCACCGCGGTATGGACCTTCGAGGTCGTCGCGCCCCCGATAAGCAGCGGCACATGGAATCCCTCGCGGTCCATTTCCCGCGACACGTAAGCCATTTCATCGAGGCTCGGCGTGATGAGGCCCGAAAGCCCGATGATATCCGCCTTCACGTCGCGCGCGGCCTGCAGGATTTTCGCCGCCGGCACCATCACGCCGAGGTCAACGACCTCGTAGTTGTTGCACTGAAGCACCACGCCGACGATGTTCTTGCCGATGTCATGCACGTCGCCCTTTACGGTGGCGAGTAGAATTTTACCATTGGTCTGGCGCTCGTCCGTGATTCCGGCGGCGGCCTTCTTGGCTTTTTCTTCTTCGATGAAGGGGATCAGGTAGGCGACCGCCTTTTTCATCACGCGCGCGCTCTTCACCACCTGCGGCAGGAACATCTTGCCGGCGCCGAATAGGTCGCCGACGACATTCATGCCGTCCATCAACGGCCCCTCGATGACGTCCAGCGGGCGGCCGCCCTTTTTCTCGGCTTCTTTCCGCGCTTCCTCGGTGTCCTCGTCGATGAAGTCGGTGATCCCGTTCACCAGCGCGTGGGTCAGGCGCTTGTTCACGTCGTTTTGACGCCATGACAGGTCGGCGGCCGCTTTCGGTCCGCCGCCGGCCTTGTACTTGTCCGCGATCTCCAGAAGGCGGTCCGTTGCATCGCCGCGCCGGTTCAGGATCACGTCCTCGCAGCGCTCTTTCAGCTCGGCTGGAATGTCCTCGTACACCGCGAGCTGACCGGCGTTGACGATGCCCATGTCCATGCCCGCCTTGATGGCGTGATACAGGAACACCGAGTGGATCGCTTCGCGCACGGGTTCGTTGCCGCGGAAGGAGAACGACACGTTCGAGACGCCGCCCGAGACGTGGCAATGCGGCAAAGTCTGTTTGATACGCCGCGTCGCCTCGATGAAGTCCACGGCATAGTTGTTGTGCTCTTCGATCCCGGTCGCGACCGCGAAGATGTTCGGATCGAAAATGATATCCTCGGGCGGAAAGCCCACTTTTTCGGTCAGCACCTTGTAAGACCGAGTGCAGATTTCGACTTTACGCTCTTGGGTGTCCGCCTGGCCTTTTTCATCGAAAGCCATCACCACCACGGCCGCGCCGTAGCGGCGCACTTTTTTCGCCTGGGCGACGAAAGCCTCTTCGCCTTCCTTGAGGCTGATGGAATTGACGATCGGCTTGCCTTGAACGCACTTCAGCCCGGCCTCGATCACGCTCCACTTGGAGCTGTCGATCATGATCGGCACGCGGCTGATGTCGGGCTCCGAGGCGATGAGGTTCAGGAACTTCACCATCGCGGCTTCGGAATCCAACATGGCTTCGTCCATGTTGATATCGATGATCTGGGCGCCGCTTTCGACCTGTTGACGCGCGACGTCCAGCGCCGCTTCGAAGTCGCCGGCGAGAACGAGTTTCTTGAACTTCGCCGAGCCTGTGACGTTCGTGCGCTCGCCGACGTTGATGAACGTTGCCGTTTGCTTCAGGGCGGCGCCCTCGGTCGCCGTGCTCATGAGGCGATCTTGAACGGCTCGAGGCCCGAGAGGCGCATGGCCGGCTCGCAGCGGGGAACCACCCGCGGCTTCACGCCTTTCACCGAGCCCGCGACCGCGCGGATGTGATCGGGCGTCGTTCCACAGCAGCCGCCGACGATATTGACGAGTCCGTCTTTTGCCCAACCGCCGAGATGTCCCGCCGTGGTGTGCGGAAGCTCGTCGTATTCACCAAACGCATTGGGAAGTCCGGCATTCGGATAGGCGCAGATATAAGTGTCGGCCACGCGGCTGACCTCCGCCACGTAGGGCCGCAAAAGGTCCGCGCCGAGGGCGCAGTTGAAACCGATGGTCAGCGGCTGCGCGTGGCGCACCGAGTTCCAAAAGGCTTCCGCCGTCTGGCCCGAAAGCAGACGTCCGGACTGATCGGTGATCGTGCCGGAGATCATGATGGGCACGCGTTCACCGCGCGCTTCGAACAATTCGTCGATGGCGAATAACGCGGCCTTGGCGTTCAGCGTATCGATGATCGTCTCGACCAGCAGAATGTCGGCGCCGCCGTCGAGAAGGCCTTTTGCTTGCTCGCCGAACGCGGCTTTCAGCTCGTCGAAGGTGATGGCGCGGAATCCCGGGTCGTTCACGTCCGGCGAAATGGAGGCTGTTCGATTGGTGGGCCCCAGCGCGCCGGCCACGAAGCGCGGTTTGTCGGGATTTTTCGCCGTCGCGGCGTCGGCGGCCTCGCGCGCCAGCTTGGCGCCGGCGACATTCAACTCATAGGCCAGCTCTTCCATGCCGTAGTCGGCCTGGGCGATGCGCGTCGAGGAAAAGGTGTTGGTCTCCAGGATGTCGGACCCCGCATCGAGATATTCGGCGTGAATACCTCTGATGATGTCGGGTTGCGTCAGCGAAAGAATGTCGTTGTTGCCTTTGATTTCGCGCGGCCATGTGGCGAAACGGGTGCCGCGGTAGGCGGCCTCGTCCAGTTTGTGGCGCTGGATCATGGTGCCCATTGCACCGTCGAGTACCAGAATGCGGGAGCGCAGCGCTGCGTTCAGCGCCTCCAACCGGTCAGCGCGGGTGGCCATAGATTTATCCTTGGCTTTCATCCTCCGGGCCTGCAGGACCCCATGCCCTGCGGTGTCCGGCTGATGAAATCTTGTGACTACTTAATGAAAACCGCCCCGCAAAGCAAACCGGGGGGCCGCCCGCGTTCTGCAGGCTCAAAGCCCGTCCCGACTCGGACTGTTTGAAAGCCCCAAATATGCCGCAGAAAAACTAAAAAAGCCTTGACGGCGGCGAATTGGTTTCGACGCAGTTCTATCTAATTTCAACTAAATATAATAAAATCAATTGGATAAGCATCTTCGGCCATGCCCTTTTTTGTAGACTCCCCTTGTCTTTTGGATGGTTTTCTATTAATAATTTTTCCTACGCAGAAGTGCGTTGAATTTTTTTTTCATCGGCCAGAAGGGGCGATGAATGACTGAAGTGGTCACATCCTACGCTGCATCCCCGCAGCTCAACCTGTTAGCCCAGCGGCAACAGGGTTTCGGTATTTCGGCGTCCTCAATCGCGCAGCCCGATGCGCCCACTGCGGAGTCCAACGCTCTGCAGAGCGCGCTCGCCGCCTCCGATAAGGCCGACGACAAATCCTTCGCCTCCGAGCTTCCCCACCGCGATGCCTCGGCGAGCCCTCATAACGGCAGTGGCCCGTCGCGTCCGCGCGTTGAGATCAAACAATTCGACGTCGGTTTGTCCGCGGCCGAAGTCGTCGGCACGCAGGATGTGCTCCAACGCTTCGATGCCAACGGCGATGGCCGCGTCGACACCCTTGAAGCCGACAAGGCTGCCTTGGTCCGCCAGAAAGTCTTTACATTTGCGGGTCTCGCGGCCGCGCCTCACGGGGCGCCGCAGACTCCGGCCGCCGGCCCCACGCTTTCGGAAGATGAAGCGCCTGCGCTTGCGCGCGAAACCGGGGCCGCCATTGCCGCGCTGTCGACCTATGACGAAAGCGGCCTTCCGAAGAAGTTCTCGGCGTCTATCGTCCAGGACCCGGGCGCGAAGAAGTTCTTCTCCGAGGTCGCCGAGCAGGGCGCGCCGGCCGGCGTTGCCGATGCGCCGAAGAAGTATTACGGCCAGGGCGCCGAAGTCGTTGTTGCCGGCCAGGCCAATAACGGCACGAACCCGCCGGTTAAATACGCGGACCGCGCGCCGGTGAAGGACCTGTCCGTGAGCGAGGAAGGGACGGGAGAAGTGAAGTATTACGATCGCGTGGCGCAGGCCGAAGGCGGCGACACCGGTGCGGGCGCCGAGTCCGAAGGTTTCGGAAAATACTCGGAAAAGGCCGAGGAAATCGCCGCCGCCTATGCCGCTCTGCAGGACGGTGCGCCCGCCGAAGCGCCTGCGGTCACGGCCGTCACCGCCTAACGACGCCCCTGGGGCACTGGAAAGCCCGGCTGACGAGCCGGGCTTTTTTTATGCGCGGTGGTATCCAGCCGATCCGGCTCGTCCTATATCAGGGGCCCTGTAACACCCCGGATCTCCCCCTTGCGTCATCTGAGCACACCACCCGAGGAAGCCGTCCGCAAACGCAGCGATTGGCAGGTTCTGCGTTCGCTGCTGCCGTTCCTGTGGCCGCCGCGCGGCGTGGAAGGGGCTGGCGACATCAAGACCCGCGTTGTCGTTGCGCTCGTCTTCATCGTGTTTGCCAAGATCGCGACGGTCCTTGCGCCGATCTACATGCAGCGCTCGGTCGACGCCTTGGCGCCCGCGGATATGTCGTCGGATATCGCGGTCCCGCTTGCCCTCATTCTCGCCTACGGCGCCGCGCGCTTTCTGGGCCTCGCGTTCGCGCAGTTCCGCGACGCCATTTTCGCCAAGGTCGGCGTGCGCGCGGTCCGGCGCTCGTCGGCGGTCGTGCTCGCGCATCTGCACCAGCTTTCCTTGCGCTTTCATCTCGACCGCAAGACCGGCGGCCTCTCGCGCATCATCGAGCGTGGGCGCAACGCCATCGAAAGCCTGCTCTCCATCTCGCTCTTCAATCTCTTCCCGACGCTGCTCGAGGTCGTGCTTGTCTTCGCGATCCTCTGGAAAGCTTTCAGCGTGTGGTTCGGTGTCGTCGCGCTGGCCTGCGTTGTTGTTTACGTGATCTTCACGGGACTGACGACCGAATGGCGCCTCAAATACCGTCGCGAAAGCAATGCGCTCGACACCAAGGCCAATACGCGCGCCATCGATAGCCTGCTCAACTATGAAACGGTGAAGGCGTTCGGAAACGAGAAGCTGGAAGTCGAGGAATACGACCGGGTCATGGGTGACTACGAGCGCGCCGCGGTGCGCACGCAGTCCTCGCTCGCGCTGATGAACGTTGGCCAGGCTTTCATCATTTCGGTTGGTCTCGCCGCCTTGATGTACATGGCCGCGGCGGGCCGCGCGGCGGGCGAAATGACCGTGGGGGATTTCACCCTCGTCAATCTCTACATGCTGCAGCTCGCGGCGCCGCTCAATTTCTTCGGTTTCGTCTATCGCAATATCAAGCAATCGCTTGTCGATCTCGAGAAGATGTTCGACCTCATGGAGGTCGCGCCTGAGATCAAGGACAAGGTGAACGCTCCGGTGCTGAACGTCGTCGGCGGTGAAATCCGCTTCGAGAATGTCACCTTCGCCTACGACCCGCGCCGCCCAATTCTCAAGAACGTCTCTTTTGCCGTGCCGCCCGGAAAAATGGTCGCCATCGTCGGGACCACCGGCTCTGGCAAATCCACCGTCGCGCGGCTCCTGTTCCGCTATTACGACATCGACGGCGGCGCCATTCGCATCGATGGTCAGGATATCCGCGACGTGGCCCAGGACAGCGTGCGCGGGGCCCTCGGCGTCGTGCCGCAGGACACGGTGCTGTTCAACAGCACCATCCGCTATAACCTTTCCTACGCGAAGCCGGACGCATCGGACGCCGATATCGCCCGCGCCGCGGAACTCGCGCATATCCATCATTTCATCGCGTCGCTGCCCGACGGCTACCAGACCCTCGTGGGCGAGCGCGGACTCAAGCTCTCCGGCGGCGAAAAGCAGCGTGTGGCCATCGCGCGCGTGATTCTTAAGAATGCGCCCATTCTCATCTTTGACGAAGCGACGTCGGCCCTCGACACGCACACCGAAAAAGAAATCCAGGCGAACTTGCGTGAGGTCAGCGCGGGGCGTACGACGCTCGTTATCGCGCACCGCCTTTCTACCATCGTCGATGCGGATCAGATCCTGGTGCTTGAAAACGGCGAGATCGTCGAGCGCGGCAGTCACGAGCAGCTCTTGGCTCTGGACGGCGCCTACGCGGCCGCCTGGACCAAGCAGCAAAAATTATCAATCGAAGAAGAAGCGGAGCCGATCGTTGCCGAGTAACGCCAATACAACCGTGTCCATCTACGCCGCGCGCGCCGCCGACCGTAATCCAAGGGCCATGCAGGGCGCCTTGGAGCTTGGCGGGTTGATTGCCAAGCGGTTCAACCTGGACGCCCATACCGTTGCCGCGCCGGAAACCGTGCATGAGGGCGGTTGGGAAAGCCAACTCCGCGTCGCCACGCCGACGCTCACCCGTCTTGCAGCTCACCTCGACAATATCTTTGCGCAAGGCGGGAAGGGACTGCTTATCAACGGCCGGTGTGCCGCCAGCATCGCGACGCTGCCGGTCCTCGCGCAGCGCCATCCCGACGCCGTGTTGGTGTGGTTCGATGCCCACGGCGACATCAACACGCCGGCCGATCAGAATTTCAACGAGTTCGCTTATCTTGGCGGCATGGTGATCACCGGCGCCTGCGGGCATTGGGACACGGGGCTCGGCGCCGGTCTCGATTTCTCGCGCGTCGTGCTCGCCGGGTGCCGCGACCTCGATCCGCCGGAAGTCGACAAGATCCGCTCGGGGCAGATTACGCTCGTCGAAAGCGGAAATGGATTTGCGCAGCGCCTGCTCGAAGCCATCGGCGGCCGTCCGATCTATGTGCATTTGGACTGCGACGTGATATCCGCCGGCCTCGTGCCGACCGAGTATCAGGTGCCCGACGGTATCGATTTCGCGGCGTTGAAGGCCGTCTTCGAAGCCTTGAGTCAGTTGCGCGTGATCGGCCTCGAAGTCGCGGAGTACGAGGGTGTATGGCCGGATGGCAGATCGGGCGATGTGAATGCGCTCCTCGATGCCATCACGCCGCTCGTGCGTGCCGTCGCGACTTAATAGCCGAGGTATTCCACGCCGCCGCTCACGCCTTTCTGCTTGTACGCGTCGTGGCACTTCCGGCAGCTGATCTGATCCGTGTACCAGATCACCTGGTTCAACGAATTGTGCTTGGCGGCTTCGATGGCCATCGCGACGGCGGCTTCGAATTCCTGCATGTGGCGGGTGTAGCCGGCCCAATCGTCCCACAGGTACGGCTGCGATGTGCCGCCCGGTGCGCGTTTCTCGAAACTCGGTAGCACCATGCGTGCGGTGATCAGCACTGTCTCGAGGTGTGATTTCAGATTATCGGCGGGGCCGTCGAAGGCGATGATCCCCGCCAGCGCGTTGAACTGCGCTTCCAGGGTTTTCATGATCTCCTTGCGATAGGCGATAGCCTCTTGATCGATGGGAGCTTCGCTCGCCGCCGCCGGTGCGGCCAATAACGCGATGCTCACGAATGCGGCGTGAAAAAGCGCGTGACGGGTCATGATGTTATCCTGCGCTGGCCTGTTCGCGCACCGCGGTCTCGCTCATCGCGGCGCGCCGATGTTTCGCATCCTCGAAACCGTGCAGTCCAAGATGCCACTGAAGAGCTACGACGAACCCTTTCACGGGCTGCAGCAAGCCGAGCGCGCCGAACAGCACCAAGGGCATCCACAGCGTGAAATGCACCCAGTAGGGCGGGGTGTAGGCAAGTTCCACGATCAAGACGCCGGCGAACACGAGTTTGCCGATCAGGAAGATCACGATGTAGGCCGGGTAGTCGTCGGCCTGATGATGGTGAAGCTCTTCGCGGCAGACGTCGCAGCGATCGAGCACCTTCAGGAAACGGCCAAACATGCGGCCTTCCCCGCAGCTTGGGCACTTCATCGCGAGGCCGCGTCCCAGGGCCCTCACGAGCGAAACCGAATGTCTTTCCTGCGCCATCTCTCGACTCCTTGACCTCAATCAGTATCCATACAATAACGACGGTGTATCCAAACAATCAAAGACAATAGGGAAAATTGTATGGATTGGGTCCCTGCATTATCCGAATGGTCCGGGCCGGTTTTTACACGGATTGTCGATGCACTTGCAGCCGATATTGCGGGAGGCAGACTTGTGCGCGGCCAGCGTTTGCCCACCCATCGTTCGCTTGCGAAAGCGCTCGGCGTCGATCTCACCACTGTTACACGCGCGTATGGCGAAGCGCGCCGGCGCGGCCTGATCGATGCGCGGGTGGGGCAGGGGACTTTTGTGTCCGAAACAACCGCCCGTAATAAACATGCGCCGGTCGTTACCAAGATCGACCTTTCGATGAACATTCCGCCGCAGCCGGTGGAAGCCAATCTCGATCTCCGGATCGCGCAGGGGCTCAAGTCCATTCAAGACGATTATGGCTTCAGCGCCTTTCTCAACTATCAGCGCGCCGGGGGCGCTCTGAACGACACGGCGGCCGCCGTCAAATGGCTGCGCAAGCGTGTGCCGCATGCGGACGCGGCGCGGCTTGTCATCGCGCCCGGGAATCAATCGATCATTTTCAATACACTTCTCGCGCTTACGTCCCGCGGTGACGCCATCGTGACCGAGGCCTTGACGTTCCCCGGCATTAAAGCCGCCGCGGCACAGCTCGGTTTGCGATTGATCGGCGTTCCGATGGATGCCGAAGGGGTCTTGCCCGACGGTCTCGCCAAGGCCTGCAAGGCGCACAAGCCGAAAATCGTTTATCTCACGCCAACGCAGCATAACCCCACGGCCGCGACGATGGGCGCGCAGCGGCGCGAAGCTGTGGCGGATGTGATTCGCCGCAACGACGCGATTCTTATTGAAGACGATGCGTACGGTGCGCTCGAACCTGGTATTGCGCCCATTGCGGCGCTGATCCCTGAGCGGACGTATCTCGCGGTCGGGCTCGCGAAGTGCATCGCGCCGGCGCTGCGCGTTTCATATGCGCTTGTTCCCGGCGAGGCCGCCGCCGCGGCGATGCGCAACGCGCTCCAGGCCACGGTCCTGATGCCGCCGCCGCTGATGGTCGCGTTGGCGACGCATTGGCTGCAAACCGGCATCGCCGACAAGATCGTCCAGGCGATCCGTGCGGAAGCGCGCGGGCGCCAAGCGCTCGCCGCAAAAATCCTCAAAGGCATCCCCTACAAGTCTCAGCCGCACGCGCATCACATTTGGCTGCCGATGTCGGCGCCCGTTTACGGCGCGCTGCACCGTGGATTGGCGGTCGTCAACGATACGGCTTTCGCGGTGGGAGCCGCGCCGAGCGGCGTACGTGTGTGTCTCGGCGCGGCCCGCAGCCGCGACGAACTCGCGCAGGCGCTCGCATTCCTCGCCGAGACGGCGAGGAATGCGAGTCAACCGATGCCTGTGGTTTGACCGAGAGCGCGTCCCGGTGAGGTGGGCCGGTTCGCCTTAGAACGTGCGGCCCGGCGGAACGCGAGGGCGCGTTGACGTCAAAACGCCCTAGAACAACCGGAAGATCGACTGTTCGGACCGCTGCGCGATGGACAGCGAGATCGTGCCGAGTTGCTGGCGCGTTTGAAGCGACAGAAGGTTCGCCGATTCTTCGTTGAGATCGGCATTCACCAGCAGCGCGGCGCCCGAAGCCAGCGCGCTGATCATGCTCTGCGTGAAGTCCATGCGAAGCTCCAGCAACGAAGCATTGTTGCCGAAGCTCTGCGCGGACGTGCGGATGGTCGTTAGCGCCGAATCCAGGCCGCGGATCGCCGCGTTGATGGCCGTGACCGCCGCGGTGCCTGTCTGGCCCCATACCGTCGTGTCGCCGGCGGTCCCCGTCGCGACAACGGCGTCGTGAACGATCTTTTGGTACTCGGTGTTGGCCAAGCCCGCGATCACGACTTGATTGAGCGCGGACGCTTCGGTTCGTTCGTTGAAGTTGACGGTCAGATCGTCGCCGCCGCCGGTGAAGGCCGCGGTGCTGCTCTTGAGCAAGTTGACGCCGTCGAAGCTGGCGTCTTCCGCCAGGTTGTCGACCTGGCTGCGAAGTTCATTGAATTGGCTGGCGAGCGCCGCGCGCGAGTCCGAGTCCGTAGCCGAGATCGCCGACTGCGCCAACGCTTTCATCTGCGAGACGAGGGCTTCGATCGACTCCAGGGCTTTGACGGCGGTTGTAACGATGCCCACCCCGTTCGCGATTGTGCTTTTGATGTTGGTCAGGTCGGTGGCGCGGTCGTTCAGGTTGCGCGCGGTGAAGAACGCCACGGCGTCGTCGATCGCGCTGTTGACCCTGCGGCCGGTGGCGAGACGTGTTTGTGTGACGTCGATCAGCGACTGCGTGCGCTGTAACGACGATATATTGGTGCGTGTTGCAGAACCGACTGCGATGTCGCTCATTGCGATTCCCCTTCGAATTCCCCCCATCACGGAGGCGCTCGATCCTCCTTCTCGGAGGTGATGGAACCGCGTTCTGCGGCAGATGCTACTTAGGCGGGCATCTTATTAACTTTTTCCGGGAAGTGCGAGAGGTCGTTAACATTTCGTTAATGCTTTGATTTTTATCGCCTTATTGCGACTTTTTAGACACAGCCCCTTCGCGGACCGGCAGCTTGAACACACTTTTTTAACAATTTTCGATTACGAGAACGCGTCGGGCTTTACGTCCGTGGCGCGTGTCGCGGGTGCAAAACCAACGCGCGGCGCATAGCGCGGGATGCTTTTGATCGTTGCGGGTCGCGCGGATTTTGCGCGGTAGCGATGGGCATGAGCGGGCTCCGGTGCCGAGCCCGGGGCCCTCCCCACACTTTCTTAACGTTCGTGGCCTTACTCTGCAGGCTGGTGGATCGGGCCTGCGATAATGCACGCCCGCACTCATTAATATGAGCCCGGCGTGAACGTCTGAATGAGGCCGGGACGGGGACAGGTACCGATGGCTCAGGATCTTCACGATGACGGCGCGGTCGATTCCGATGCGCCGATCCATGTCGAGAACAAGTCGTCGCGCGCCGCGCGCATCAAGAAGCCGCCCTTCGGCCTGAAAGCGCCGCCGGGTGTGGCCGGTATTCCTGCGATTCCCGAAACGCCGTCGGAGCTCGGCGCGGCGCCGGCGCCGCAGGCGCCGCCCGCCGCAAGCTGGTGGCACGAGGCCGGTAAATCCGTCCTCGCCGGTGCCGTGATCTCCGGCGCGTGGGGCGCGATATTCGCCATCTACATCACCGTGGCCGTCGGCTGGGGGCAGTTGTTCACCCTTCTGCCCGACCAGTTCGGTAGCCTTACCGCGACGTTCGTGCTGCCGCTCGCCTTCCTGTGGGTGGTCATCGCATATCTCGATCGCGGCCGCGAGCTGCGCCGCGAGAGCGCCGCGCTCCGCGCCCATCTTGCACAGCTCACGTATCCGTCGGCCGAGGGCGAAGCGCGCGTGAACGCGATTTCGGAATCTCTGCGCGCCCAGGCAAACGCGCTCGTCGCGGCGAGCGAGACCGCCGTACGTCAGATGCAGAAACTGCAGTCTGGATTCCTGCGCGACACCGAGAAGCTTGCGACCGTGACGGGGACCTTGGAAGCGGGCGCGACTTCGGCCGCCGCCGCGGTGACCGATCAGGTGACAAAGCTTCAGGCGGTGATTGATTCTGCGGCCGACGTGAATCTCAAGATCGAAGACGGGCTGCGCCGCCAACACGAATTCATCCGCTCGGCCAGTCAGAAGACCCTGGCCGAAGTACACAGCATGGGCCAGACCCTCGCCGGTCAGGTGAACAGTTTGTCCACGGCGACCGAACGGGCCCGCGGCCAAAGCGCCGCGATCGCGCAGCAACTCAACGAGCAGGAAAAATCGCTGGCGAAAGCCGGCGAGGCCGCGAGACACTATGCCAATGAAATGGGCAAGGCCGTCGCCGCCAATGCCGAACAGGTCGAGGAGGCCGCCAAGCGCGCGGAAGCCGTTGTCGGCGAGATCGCCGATAACCTTTCCAGCAAGGCGGGCGGCCTTGAGCATCTTTTCGATCGTCAACGTAGCGAACTCGCGGCGGCCGGCGACCGGATTGAAGACCAGGCCACCAAGGTCAATATGCGCCTCGGCCAGCAAACCGCGAACCTCGATCAGGTCATGGAGCGCGTGCTCAGCCGCGTGAAGATCGTCGAGGAGGCCCTCGCGATCCAGACCAAGGAACTCAGCGCCGCGTCCGACGGCGCGGTCGCCAAGCTTCGTACCGTCGAAAGCATGGTCAAGAAGCAGGCCGATACGGTGGGCGAAGCGGCCGACCGCGTCGAGAACCGTCTCCAGGCCTCCGCCGACGAATTCAATCTCCGTTCCAGAATCGTCACCGAGAAGTTCGAACGCGCCACCGCCGATCTCGAGAAGGCGTCGGCCGTCGCGATTGGCCGCGCCGAGGCCATGGGACAGATCTCCGATACCGTCATCCAGAAGATCGATACGGTCGGCGCGCGCGTGCGCGAGCATGCCGAGCAGCTTGCGAACTCCGCGACCCGTGCCTCCGTGCAGGCGGACAATATCCGCGACACCCTGCGCCGCCAGAACGACGAAGTCGAAATGGCCGCCAATACGCTCACGACCCATGTGAAACTCAGCGAAACCGCGCTGGCCCAGCAGGCGCGCCAGATGGGTTCGACGTCGGAGCAGGTGCTGTCGCACGTCCGCTCGATGTCGGACGTCCTCAGCCAGAACTCGTCCGAGCTTATGCAACTCTCGGCCCGTGTCACCAAAGAGCTGGAGTCCATCCGCGAATCCCTGGAAGCGACCTCGCAAAAAGTCTCAGACACCGTTTCGCACTCGGTCGCCAAGACCAAGGACGTCAGCCGCGAGATCGGCGCGGAGGTGTCTTCGTTGTCATCCGTCGCGAGCAACGTTTCGAAGGATATGCAGTCGGTCCTCAATCAGCTCGATACCGTGAAGGATTCTCTGCGGTCGGCGTCCGACGTCGCCTCGGCGCGGATGAAGAACGCCTCCGAAGACTTCAACGATCACGTCTCATCCATCGATAAAGCCGCCTCGCGCGCCACCGATGTCATGGCTATGGTCGGCGACGGTCTGCGCCAACGCGCGGCCAATATCGATTCCACGGCGGACGACGCGCAGGTGCGCCTCAACGGCTTCCGCGATGCGCTCCAAAAGCTCATGCTCGATTTCGAGGACGCCACCAACCGCGGCGCCGCGCAGGTCGCGGTGGCCGGCGACAAGATGCGTCAGTCCCTGGGCGAGTTCGCCGATACGTCGGAAAAGATCGCCGGCGGCACGCGCGCCACGGGCGAGGCGTTCCGGCAGCAACTCCTCACGCTCGGCAAATCGGCCGACGAAGCCGTCAACCGTGTCGAAGTTGTTCTCAAGACCCTGCGCAAACACGCCGACAGTCTTGTCGAGGCGTCCAACGGCATCACCGAGCAGACCGGAAAGGCCGGTCAGGTCTTCGCCCGTCAGGTCGACCAGCTCATGGTCTCGGCCACGAAGGCCGCCGACACAGCAAAACAACTCGAGGACGTGCACGACCGCGCGCACACCGGCAAGTTCCTCGAGAACACGACCTATGTCATCGAGCAGTTGCACTCCATCGCCGTGGATATCGCCCGTATCTTCCAGCCCAGCGTCGAGGAAGAACTGTGGAAGCGCTATTACAAGGGCGACCAGGCGGTGTTCCTGCGCCACATCACCAAGACTCTCAGCCGCCAGAAGTTCGAAGCCATCCAGCAAAAGTACAAGGCCGACGAGAAGTTCCGCTCGTACGTCATGCGCTATCTCAAGGAGTATTCGGCCCTGGTCAAACACGCCCGCGCCACCGACCGTGCGGAGGTGCTCACCACGACCTTCTCCACCTCCGACATGGGTAAGCTTTACATGCTGCTCAACAAGGCGATGGACGCGGCAATCACGCCCGATACCGGCAACGAGCCGTAGCGGGCGGAGTCGGATTCAAGCTCGGGTTGGTTAGAGCCAGCCCGACTTCTTGAAGCGCCAGTAAAGGAAGGCGCAGGCGCCGGCGATGATGAAAAGCGCCATGGGATAGCCGTAGTACCATTCGAGTTCAGGCATGTGCTTGAAGTTCATGCCCCACAAGCCCGCAAAGGCCGTCGGAACCGCGAACATACCCGCCCAGGCCGCAAGGCGCTTGGTTACCTCGTTGTCTTCGATGGTCACCATGGCCAGATTGGCTTGGAGCGCGGCTCCAATCGTATCGCGCAAACTGTCGAGGGACGAGTTCAGCCGCGTCAGATGGTCGTACACATCGCGGAAGTATTCTTGCGTGTTGTAGCACACCAGCGGCACGCGCCCGCCGTACAGCTTGCCGCTGGCTTCCATCAGCGGGAACACGGCGTGTTTCATCACCATCACCTTCTGCTTCAGGGCATAAAGGCGCTCGGTATTCTGGCGCGCTAGTCCTTTCGCGAAGATGGCCTCTTCGATGGTTTCAAGTTCCGTCTCGAGCATATCGATGATGGGAAAATAGCGGTCGACCACCGCGTCCATCAGGGCGTACAGCACGAAGCCGGAGCCGTGTTTCAGAAGGTGCGGTTCGCGCTCGGCGCGGTCGCGGATGCCCACAAAACTTCTTTGGCTGCCGTTACGGACAGACAAGACATAGTTGTTGCCGACGAACACGGCCACTTCGCCGACATTGATTTCCGTGCCGATCTCTTCCACCAGGTGAAACACCGCGAAGATGGAATCGCCGTACTCCTCGATTTTCGGCCGCTGGTGGCCGTTGCGGGCATCCTCGACCGCAAGTTCGTGCAAACCGAACTCGACGCGCATTTCCTCCAACTCTTCGTTGGTCGCGTCTTTCAGGGCGACCCAGACGAAGGCGTCGGGAATGGCGAGATACTTGCTGATATCCCCGACCGGGATTTCGGCCAGCTTCTTACCGTCTTTATAGGCGATGCAATTGATGAGCATGGAACGACCTATTCCCCCAGATACGCGCGCGGTGGGGTCCCGAGACTGAGATCGACGCGGAGATTACGTCCGTTTCCGTGCCCGGTCTATCCGCGATGACTGGCGGCGATGCCGATCAGCGCGGCCTCCAGTTTGCGGCAGAACGTCTCGATCTGAAAGAGAGGCTGCGAAGTAAGATTGGTCGCGAGGCGATCCCGTGCGGCCGTGAGCGCCGACGCCTTGGTGGCCAGGGTGACGGCCCGTTCCTCGAACTCCAGCGCGTTGCGGCAGATCAAATCGGGCATATCCAGCGCTTTGAGGAAGGAGGTCGCGATCCGTGACGCGAAACGCGGGCCTGTAACAGTAAGTACCGGCAGGCCGGCCCACAGGGCGTCCAGCGCCGTGGTCGATGCGTTGAGCCCGAGCGTATCGAGGAACAGGCCGGCGTGGCGATGGCGCGCGAAATGAACGCTCTTATCCGGCACGCGCGCGGCAAACACCAGCCGGTCGCCTTTAATGCCGCGCGATTCGGCTTCTTTGCGCAGATTCTCAACGATGCTTTTGCTTTGTGTGATCGAAAGCCAGAGGACGCTCTCCGGCACGCGGCGCAGGATGCGCATCCACAGATCGAATGTCGGCGTATCGATTTTTTCCGGATTGTTGAAGGCGCAGAACACGAAGCCGCGCTCCGGCAGGCCTGCTTCGGCGCGCGAAATGTCCGGGCCGATCGGATGCGGCGAAGCGGGATGATAGGTTCCCGGCACGCGTACCGTCTTTGCCCGGTAAAAGGCTTCCTCGCCGTGTGGGATCACGGTCTCGTCGGCGAGGATATAATCTATGCCGTCGATCTCGCATCCTCCGGCGTGGCCCAGCCAGTACACTTGAATCGGAGCGGGGCGCCGCGCGATGACCGGCAATAGGAAGGTCGTCATATAGCCGTCGAGATAGACAAGGATATCCAGGTTCTCGCGCGCGATCGCGCGCAACATCGCGGCCGGTTCTCGTTCGACGTGGAATCGTTCGGCGCCGGCCTTGATCTGGTCGGTGTACGGATTGGCGTCGCCCGCGGGGTAATAAAAGACGTGGGCCTCGATCTTGGCGCGGTCGTGCGCGGCGAAAAGCGCGCTGGTGACGTGGCCGATGGGATGATCTCTAAAATTGTTGGACAGGTACCCGACGCGAAGGCGCCCGGTGGATTTAGGCTGCGCCGTGGCGAGAGGCCCAAACGCGGCGGCGAGGGTGGCAATCTGTGTATTGAGGGCCGTCGTGACGGCCTTCTCGACCGACGGCGTCAACGGCCGCATGATCGCCTGGTATGCGATCATGGCCAGGTTGTTGTGGTGGATGGTCAGGAGATCGATCGTCTTTAGAGCGCGGATCAGGAAACGCTCATGCCGGTCGGCGTCGCCGAGCCGTCCCTCGAAGCCGTCCATCGCCAGGAGGCGTGTCAGCGCGAGGATCGCCAGCGGGTATTGATGCAGTACCGCTTCGTAGTTCTCGCGGGCCTCGTCCCAGGCGCGCAGATCGTCGGCGTTTGATGCCAGCTTCAGCAGCATTTCCATCGCCGCGATGGCGTCTTGCACCTTGGCCGTGGCTTCGGCGTGGGTGGGGTCGATGCCCAGGATCCCCTGATATACCGTGGTTGCGTCGGCGGGGCGGTCGAGGTCCATCAGCGTTTCCGCAAGGACCCGCAGAAGCTCGATATTCCGCTGCTCCCGCGGCACGACCGGCCCGATGAGATCGAGCGCCTGCTGGGCCTGTTCGCGCGCCAGCATGTCCCGCGCCGTTTTGATGATTTCGCTCGTATCCATGGCCCCGTTATATCGCCCTTTTCCGCCTCGACGCCCGCATTTCCGCCGGGATATCGTCTTTACCAACGCATCCGGGGGAGCGCACGTACAATGAAGATCATTGGCGTCGATGTCGGCGGGACTTTCACCGACCTTGTCTATTGCGACATGGCCTCGGGCGACCTGGCCGTCCATAAAGTCTCCACCACGCCGGACGATCCCTCCCGCGCGATCGTGCAAGGGACCTTGGAATTGTGCGGTATCGCGAAGGTCGATCCCGCGACCATCGCTTTCCTTCTGCACGGGACGACCACGGCGACCAATGCCGTTCTTGAGCACAAGGGCGCCGAGACCGGGATGGTCACCAATCAGGGTTTCCGCGACATCATTCATATCGCGCGCCACCAGCGCGTCGAGCACTACTCCATCATGCAGGAACTGCCGTGGCAGAACCGTCCGCTGGTGAAGCGGCGCCACAGAAAGGTGGTCAAAGGCCGCCTTGTCCCGCCGCGGGGCGCTGAACTCGAGGCTCTTGACGAAGCGGCCGTGCGTGCCGCGGCCAGGGCGTTGAAGGCCGAAGGTATACAAGCCGTCGCCGTATGCTTCCTTTTCTCGTACCTCAGTCCCGTGCATGAGGACCGCGCGAAGGAAATCCTCCAGGAAGAGATGCCCGGTGTGTTCGTCACCACCTCATCCTCCGTGTCGCCGCAATTCCGCGAGTTCGAACGGTTCACCACCGCTTGCCTGTGCGCTTTCATCGGCCCGAAGATGGATACCTACATCCGCCGTCTCGACGGCGCGCTGAAGGACGCGAAGGTCAAAGCCGATGTGCGCATCATGGCGTCCAACGGCGGCGTTGCGACGCCCGCGATGGTCGCCGACAAACCGGTCATCACGCTGCTGTCCGGCCTCGCGGCCGGCGTGCTCGGCGGGGCCTGGATCGGCGGTCTGAGCGGCCGCTCGAAACTCATCACCTTCGATATCGGCGGTACGAGCGCGGATATCGGGATCGTCGTCGATGGCCGGTTTGTCGAAACGGACCCGCGTTCGTCCTCCATTGCAGGCTTTCCGCTGCTGCTCCCGATGATCGACATCCACACCATCGGCGCGGGCGGCGGTTCCATCGCCTATATCGACCAGGGCGGCGCGTTCAAAGTCGGGCCGCGCAGCGCCGGCGCCGTGCCCGGGCCCGCTGCATATGGCAAAGGCGGCGGCCAGCCCACCGTGACCGACGCGAACGTCGTCTTGGGCCGCCTCGATGTGAACGAATTCCTGGGCGGGTCGATGAAACTGGAGTCCTCGCCCGCGCACCGCGTCATCGAGGACCTCGCGCAAAGCCTTGGCATGGATAAACGCGAAGCCGCCGAGGGCGTGCTCACCGTCATCAATTCCAACATGGCCAATGCCATCCGCTCCCGCACCGTCCAGAAGGGCATCGATCCGCGCGAGTTCGCGCTGGTCGCGTTCGGCGGCGCGGGGCCGCTCCACGGCGCCGAAGTCGCGATGATGCTCGAGATCCCCGAGGTCATCGTCCCGCCGTATCCCGGCATCACCTCGGCGATGGGGCTTCTGACCACTGACCTCAAGTACGACGCCATCCGCACCCAATTTCAGGTCAGCGGCAAGGTCGATCTCAAGCGCATGAACGCCGACTTCCGCGCCATGGAAGACCAGCTGCGCAAACAATTCGCCGCCGACAACATCGACAAGGTGACGTTCGTGCGCGACGGCGATCTGCGTTATGTCGGTCAAGGTTATGAACTCAAGATCGCCTTCCCGGACGGTGAACTCGACGAACGGGCGCTCGCGTTGGTGTGGGACCGGTTCCACGACGCCCATCAGCGCGAGTACGGGCATTGCTTCCGCGCCAATGCCATCGAGGTGGTGAACATCCGTCTCAGCGGCGCCGGGGCCATGCCGAAGATCAAGACCCTCACGGCGCCCCAGGGCACGAGCCTCGAAAAAGCGAGGGTGCGGACAGGGGCGTGCGTCTTCCGAGTCGGCTCCGAATTGAAGCCCCTGGAGACGGCGTTCTACCGGCGCGACCGGTTGCCGGTCGGGGTCTCGTTCGAAGGGCCCGCGATTGTCCTGCAGAAAGACAGCACCACCGTCGTTCCGCCCGGCTGGATTGCCGCGAACGATAAGATTGGTAATCTCATTCTGACCCGGGCCCAGGCTCGCGACGGAGGAAAGTGATGGATACCGTCCTCAAGTCCAATCACAGGCTGCCCGCAACCCGCGTTGACGCCATCACCGGCGCCGTCATCCAGGGCGCGCTCGAGAATATCGCTATCGAGATGGGCCACAAACTCATGCGGATGAGCTATTCGAGCATCATCCGTGAGTCCGAGGACTTCGGCGCGGCGCTCACCGATGCGGAGGGCCGCCAGCTCTGCGAATGCAAAATGAGTACGCCGCTCCAGTCCGGCCCGATCCCCGGCTACATCCGCGGCATCCTCGAGCGGCTGAAAGCGCGCGGCGAAACGATCCGTCCCGGCGACGTCATCATGCACAACGACCCGTACGGCGGCGCCTCGCACGGCCCCGATGTCGGCTTCGCGGTGCCGGTGTTCGACGGCGGCGAGCTCCTGGGATTCTCGATGACCACGGCGCACCACCTCGATATCGGCGCCCATACGCCGGGCAGTTGCGGCATCGTCGATGCCGTCGACACCTACGCCGAAGGCCTTCAGTTCAAGGCCATCAAGGTGATCGAGCAGGGCAAGCGCAACGAGATGGTCTGGCACATCATGCGCGACAACATCCGTATCTCCGATCTCGTCGTCGGCGATATGGAAGCGCAGATTTCGGCGGCTCAAATCGGGGCGCAACGCTTTCTCGATCTTGTGAAGCGTTACGGCCGGGCAACGGTCAAAAATGCCTGCGAAGACCTGATGGATTACTCCGAGCGGTTGATGCGCGCCGCCATCGCCGCGATTCCGGACGGCGTCTACAGCGCAAAGACCTTCATCGACGGTTATATCGACGATCCGGACCCCGCCCGCCGCGACCTTCCCATCGCCGTGACAATCACGGTCGCGGGTGAGGAAATGACGGTCGATCTCGCCGGCACCGCGCCGCAGGTTTCCGACCGTCCCATCAATATGCCGCTGATCGGCACCGTCGACTGCGCCATCTGGATGACCGTGCGCTCGATCCTTCTCGATAGCGCCACCTACGGAAACATCCCGCAGAACAGCGGACTCACGCGTCCCATCAAGATCGTCGCGCCGAAAGGCTGCCTCGCGAACCCGATTTTCCCGGCGCCGGTCATCGCGCGCTTCTGTCCCGGCAATGCCGTCGCCGACACGGTGATGAAGGCGCTCGCGCCCGCGGTGCCGAGGCAGGTCAGCGCCGGCATCGGCAACCTGCGCGTCATCGCGTTCTCCGGCGCGGTGAACGATCAGCCGTGGGTCCACATGGAGATCCTCGAAGGCAGCTATGGCGGCCGCTACGGCATGGACGGCATGGACGCGGTCGATACGCTCTACGCCAATACCCGCAATAACCCGATCGAGGACATCGAATCCCATCTGCCGCTGCGCGTGGACCGCTACGAGCTGCGCGAAGGCGTTGTCGCGCCCGGCGAATGGCGCGGCGGCATCGGGACGGTGCGCGAATTCACCTATCTCAGTGACGGCGGATTCTCCATCGAAGGCGACGGCGTGAAGTACAGCCCGTGGGGCTTCGACGGCGGCATCGATGGCACGCCGGCTTCGCTCCAGCACGAGAGCCAAGGCAAGTCGGCGGCGTTGCCTTCGAAGGAGCCTTACCAGAAGGCGAGGAACGGCGACCGCATCGTGACCTATGGACCGTCAGGCGGCGGTTACGGCGATCCGTTCAAGCGCCGGGCCGAAGCCGTGCTTGATAATGTGCTCGATGGTCTGATTACGGTGGAAATCGCACGCGATCACTATGGGGTCGTGATCGCCGCCGGTAAGGTCGACGGGGCGGCGACGGCGAAGCTGCGGGCGCGCTAATAAGCCAGCGCGTGCATCGCCGCGGCGAGCACGCGGATACCGGCCACGATATCCTCGATCGAGGAGAATTCCTCGATCGTGTGGCTGCGTCCATCCTTGCTGCGCACGAACACCATCGCCACCTTCGCGATCGACGCCATTTCCTGTGAATCGTGGCCCGCGCCGCTCGGCATGGTCATCGCCGGGATACCTTGCGCTTTCGCCGCATCCTGCAGCGTCTGCACGAGGCCCGGGTCCGACAGACAGGGCTCATGATTGACCGCGACGTCCCATTCGATCTTGAGCCCGCGCCGCGCCGCGACCTCTTTCATGAGCGCTTCATGCCGCGCGTACATTTCCAGGCGCGCTTTCGGGTCCGGGTGACGCGCGTCGATCACGAAGTTCACTTTGCCGGGCACCACGGCGGGGAAGTTGGGCTCCACCATCACGCGGCCGATGGTCGTGACGGCGGGCCGCCCCATTTTCGTCGCCGTGTCGATCACGCCGGCCGCGATCTCGGCGAAGCCCGCCATGGGGTCCTGACGCAGGTCCATCGGGAAGGCGCCGGCATGATTTTGTGTGCCGGTCAGTGTCACGCGGTAATGGCGCAGGCCCGTGATCGCGTCGACCACGGCGACCTGATACCCGCCGTGCTCGAGGATCGGGCCTTGCTCGACGTGAAGTTCCAGGAAGGTATCGATGTCGTCCCGCTTGGCGTCCGGGATGCGGTCGGGATCGAGGCCGATAGCCCTCATGGCATCAGCCATCGTTTCGTCGGCATACCCCTTCATCTTTTCCGCGGTGCCGGGCGCGATATGGCCGGTGATGGCGCTGGACCCCCAGAAATTCGTGGTGGGGAAGCGGCTGCTTTCCTCCTCGCAGAAGGCGACCGCTTCGAGCGTGCGCTTGGGCCGTCCGAATTGCTCCTTGAGCGCCCGGATCGCGATCAATGCGGCCAGAAGGCCGAGCGCGCCGTCGTAACGTCCTCCGGGGCGTTGTGTATCGATGTGCGAGCCGGACACGATGGACTTGCCGCCCGCCGAGCCTTTCAGCACGCCCCAGACATTGCCCACCGCATCGTGGCGGGCCGTAAGGCCGGCCTCTTCGCACCACGCCGCGAATTGTTTCGTCGCGCCGATCCACGCCGGCGAATACACGGTCCGCCACACGCCGGTCTCGCCGTGCGCGCCGAACTTGGCCAGCTCCATGATGTAGCGCTCGACCAGCGCCGGATCGATTTTGATCTGCATGGGACCATTCTGCGCTAGTATTCAAATCGGGCCAACAGGGCAGGCCAAGAAGGAGGAATGCATGATCCGGGCTGTTGTGGTCGCTGGTCTCCTCGGTTTGGCCGCGGGGCCTGCCGCGGCGCAGGCCGGCGATGCCTGCGAGGTTGGGCGCACCTACATCGACCTTGTCCAGAAACGGGAATTCGCCGCCGTCGCCGGCCTCTTCGCGCCCGACGCGGTGGTCTACGCGCCGACGGGGAAGGTCTATCGCGGCGCCGCCGAGATCAGGCGGTTCTACACCGTCGAAGCCGCGAAGCTCACGGGACTGGTCGTGCGCCCGCAAGGTTTCGTCGGCAGCGCGACGGAATGTTATTTCGAGATCTGGGCGCGTGCGAAGAAGGATGCGGACGGCGTCTATGTGCTCGATCCCGATGGCGAGTTCGTGCGCAACGCCATCGACCACTTCACGCTCGACGGGCAGGGCCGTGTCATCGAGATGGTCGCGCACAGCGCGCCCACCGCGAACATGTTCAAAGGGAGCGGCGCGCGGCCTTAGCGCCCAGGTTTAGCGCGCCGATGTAAACCTGCGTTAATTAACGGGCCGGGCGGTCTACCTATGATGAGGGATGCCCAAATCGCGTAAGCCTCCCGTTGTCCTGACCGCTGCGCAAAAAGAGCAATCTTTGCTCAGCCGCGCGGGAAATCTCCGCGCGATCGCGGCCAGCTCGCGTGATCCGTCTGCGCGCAAAGTGCTGCTCGCGCGGGCCGAGGAGTGGGAAAGGCGGGCGTACGCGGTCCGGGCCGATGCGGCGTCGCCGCCCACGGAATCTTCCGAGCCGGCGTGACGGGCCTAAATCGAACGGCCTCCTGCGGCGCCTTTTAGGACACTGTCCGGATGCCGCCGCCGGCCGGAATTTTCGATTGTCTATCGCGCGGCGCGTTCAGGCCGCGGCGCGGTTTCATCCGTTGCCACCGGCTTATCCGGATGGATGATGTACGCGCGGGCGAACTGCACGTCGATGGCGGCCGACAGGGCGGTGTTGTGCCCTTTCTCGTCCGGATAGCCATCGGCCAGCTTGGCGAACAGGCGCCACAGCGACGGCGAGGACAACTGGCCATAATTGGTGTGGTGCGTGGACCAGCCGGAGTTCATCTGCAGGTACCACGCCCAAGCGTCCGCATAGCCGCCGATATAGCCTTGCGCATAGTCGCCGGTCAGTTTCAGTTGAAAACGCGCGCCCTTCATCACATGCACGCCCGTGGAATCGAACGCGATGGTCAGCGGCAGCCGTAGATCGGCGGTTTCCGTCGTCAGCGTCCCGTCGACGATCTTGCCCTTGAACGTGCTGATGAACTCCTTGCCGAAGCGCGCGTCGACCCGCTGCGTGCCGCCCGGAAGGAAGTTGTTGCCGGTCGCGTCGGCCAGAAGATTGTCGAGGCCGCGGTACGTCGTGACCGTCACGTCCGGATCGTTGGCCAGATCGTCCACGTCGGTGATTTCGATCAGGACCCGGTTGAAATTGTTGCGCCGTGCGGCATTGCCTTCGAAGAAGGTCATGTAGGGCTGCGAATTGTTGTAGCCCGCGATACAGCCGATCGCGCGGTACAGCTGGTTGTCGATGCCTTTCTCGCCGTCCGGGCTCACGAAGTCGTTCGGTCCGGTCTTGCCGTCGAGATTGAGGCCCTTGCTGACCTTGCCCTCGACCTGGCGATATTCGTACGGCTCCGGCGTCAGCGTCGGATGCCAGGTTTCGCCTTCCCACTTCAATTGTGTGTCGATCACCGAGCGCTGCACGCCGTCTTCCGGATACAGGATCTTGAACTGTTCGCGCTCGCCGTCGTTGACGCCGTGCGGGCATTCCTGCTTGGCGCCGGGCGTGCGGTAGATCGACCACTCGCGCAAGGTCATCACATAGCCAATCGTACGGTTCGTGATGCCGGCCTTGGCTTGTTCCGCGGCGAAGGAGTCCCCGGCGCCGAGGGCGCCGAAAGCGAGCGAGGCAAGCGCTACGCCGAACCGGTATTTCATGGCCTTCTCCGTGGGATCGTCTGTGAACCCCAGTCTATCAAGCTGTTGGTCGAGTTGCCCTAAAATGTTTTTTAGCGCCGCCAAACAATAGCGTCTGCAACGGGTTACACATCTATTTGCCGTAGGCGTGACCGTCCCGGCCCTCTATGCTCCCAGAAGGTCTAAACCGAGGAACAAGCTATGAAGCGTTTTGGGTACGTCGCGGCGGCAACAGCCTTGCTCGCGTCCGGTGGCATGGTGTCGATGGCTCACGCCCAGGCCGAACGTTACCGTCCGCCGGTGGCCGACCTCGAAGCCTATTCGCCGGAACCGCTTCCGCCGGGCTTTTCCGTCCAGCACACCGACGTCGACGGCCCGGTGTTCGTCGATCAGAACGGCATGACTCTTTATAGCTGGCCGCTGAACAATCTGCGCAACGGCAATGCCGGCGACCGCAAGGACGAACCGTCTTCTTGCGCCAACGAAAAGCGGACGGTGACCACCGGCCTCATGAGTTCCTATCCGGGTGGCCTCTTGCTGCCCGATCTCGAAACCCGCCCGACCTGCCAGGAGGCGTGGCCGCCGGTGTACGCCGCCGATGATGCGAAGCCTGTCGGCAAATGGAAGATCGTCCAAAACGCCGACGGCAAGAAGCAGTGGACCTACGAAGGCCTGCCTGTGTACCGCTCCGCGCTCGATCATAAG
The DNA here is from genome assembly GCA_020160875.1 of Pseudomonadota bacterium. Taxonomy (GTDB): domain Bacteria; phylum Pseudomonadota; class Alphaproteobacteria; order Rhodospirillales; family Rhodospirillaceae; genus SHVO01. The sequence goes on along the minus strand of JAIUPE010000013.1, from coordinate 25,440 downwards.
CCGGGCGATGTCGTTGGCTCATCGCGCCGTTGGAACCGCGGTGATTCGGGTTCGCATCGCGAGATCATCGGCCCGTCCCCCGACGCGCCGCCCGCCTTCGTCGTCCGCACTGTCGCCACCGGGCGCATCCTTTCCACCGACGTCGGTGGAAAGGATGCGCCCGGTGGCGACAGTGCGGACGACGAAGGCGGGCGGCGCGTCGGGGGACGGGCCGATGATCTCGCGATGCGAACCCGAATCACCGCGGTTCCAACGGCGCGATGAGCCAACGACATCGCCCGGCTTATGATCGAGCGCGGAGCGGTACACAGGCAGGCCTTCGTAGGTCCACTGCTTCTTGCCGTCGGCGTTTTGGACGATCTTCCATTTGCCGACAGGCTTCGCATCATCGGCGGCGTACACCGGCGGCCACGCCTCCTGGCAGGTCGGGCGGGTTTCGAGATCGGGCAGCAAGAGGCCACCCGGATAGGAACTCATGAGGCCGGTGGTCACCGTCCGCTTTTCGTTGGCGCAAGAAGACGGTTCGTCCTTGCGGTCGCCGGCATTGCCGTTGCGCAGATTGTTCAGCGGCCAGCTATAAAGAGTCATGCCGTTCTGATCGACGAACACCGGGCCGTCGACGTCGGTGTGCTGGACGGAAAAGCCCGGCGGAAGCGGTTCCGGCGAATAGGCTTCGAGGTCGGCCACCGGCGGACGGTAACGTTCGGCCTGGGCGTGAGCCATCGACACCATGCCACCGGACGCGAGCAAGGCTGTTGCCGCCGCGACGTACCCAAAACGCTTCATAGCTTGTTCCTCGGTTTAGACCTTCTGGGAGCATAGAGGGCCGGGACGGTCACGCCTACGGCAAATAGATGTGTAACCCGTTGCAGACGCTATTGTTTGGCGGCGCTAAAAAACATTTTAGGGCAACTCGACCAACAGCTTGATAGACTGGGGTTCACAGACGATCCCACGGAGAAGGCCATGAAATACCGGTTCGGCGTAGCGCTTGCCTCGCTCGCTTTCGGCGCCCTCGGCGCCGGGGACTCCTTCGCCGCGGAACAAGCCAAGGCCGGCATCACGAACCGTACGATTGGCTATGTGATGACCTTGCGCGAGTGGTCGATCTACCGCACGCCCGGCGCCAAGCAGGAATGCCCGCACGGCGTCAACGACGGCGAGCGCGAACAGTTCAAGATCCTGTATCCGGAAGACGGCGTGCAGCGCTCGGTGATCGACACACAATTGAAGTGGGAAGGCGAAACCTGGCATCCGACGCTGACGCCGGAGCCGTACGAATATCGCCAGGTCGAGGGCAAGGTCAGCAAGGGCCTCAATCTCGACGGCAAGACCGGACCGAACGACTTCGTGAGCCCGGACGGCGAGAAAGGCATCGACAACCAGCTGTACCGCGCGATCGGCTGTATCGCGGGCTACAACAATTCGCAGCCCTACATGACCTTCTTCGAAGGCAATGCCGCACGGCGCAACAATTTCAACCGGGTCCTGATCGAAATCACCGACGTGGACGATCTGGCCAACGATCCGGACGTGACGGTCACGACGTACCGCGGCCTCGACAATCTTCTGGCCGACGCGACCGGCAACAACTTCCTTCCGGGCGGCACGCAGCGGGTCGACGCGCGCTTCGGCAAGGAGTTCATCAGCACGTTCAAGGGCAAGATCGTCGACGGGACGCTGACGACGGAAACCGCCGATCTACGGCTGCCGCTGACCATCGCGTTCGATTCCACGGGCGTGCATGTGATGAAGGGCGCGCGTTTTCAACTGAAACTGACCGGCGACTATGCGCAAGGCTATATCGGCGGCTATGCGGACGCTTGGGCGTGGTACCTGCAGATGAACTCCGGCTGGTCCACGCACCACACCAATTATGGCCAGTTGTCCTCGCCGTCGCTGTGGCGCCTGTTCGCCAAGCTGGCCGATGGCTATCCGGACGAGAAAGGGCACAACACCGCCCTGTCGGCCGCCATCGACGTGCAGTTCGCCCGCGCGTACATCATCCATCCGGATAAGCCGGTGGCAACGGATGAAACCGCGCCGCGGCCTGAACGCGCCGCGCGATAGACAATCGAAAATTCCGGCCGGCGGCGGCATCCGGACAGTGTCCTAAAAGGCGCCGCAGGAGGCCGTTCGATTTAGGCCCGTCACGCCGGCTCGGAAGATTCCGTGGGCGGCGACGCCGCATCGGCCCGGACCGCGTACGCCCGCCTTTCCCACTCCTCGGCCCGCGCGAGCAGCACTTTGCGCGCAGACGGATCACGCGAGCTGGCCGCGATCGCGCGGAGATTTCCCGCGCGGCTGAGCAAAGATTGCTCTTTTTGCGCAGCGGTCAGGACAACGGGAGGCTTACGCGATTTGGGCATCCCTCATCATAGGTAGACCGCCCGGCCCGTTAATTAACGCAGGTTTACATCGGCGCGCTAAACCTGGGCGCTAAGGCCGCGCGCCGCTCCCTTTGAACATGTTCGCGGTGGGCGCGCTGTGCGCGACCATCTCGATGACACGGCCCTGCCCGTCGAGCGTGAAGTGGTCGATGGCGTTGCGCACGAACTCGCCATCGGGATCGAGCACATAGACGCCGTCCGCATCCTTCTTCGCACGCGCCCAGATCTCGAAATAACATTCCGTCGCGCTGCCGACGAAACCTTGCGGGCGCACGACCAGTCCCGTGAGCTTCGCGGCTTCGACGGTGTAGAACCGCCTGATCTCGGCGGCGCCGCGATAGACCTTCCCCGTCGGCGCGTAGACCACCGCGTCGGGCGCGAAGAGGCCGGCGACGGCGGCGAATTCCCGTTTCTGGACAAGGTCGATGTAGGTGCGCCCAACCTCGCAGGCATCGCCGGCCTGCGCCGCGGCAGGCCCCGCGGCCAAACCGAGGAGACCAGCGACCACAACAGCCCGGATCATGCATTCCTCCTTCTTGGCCTGCCCTGTTGGCCCGATTTGAATACTAGCGCAGAATGGTCCCATGCAGATCAAAATCGATCCGGCGCTGGTCGAGCGCTACATCATGGAGCTGGCCAAGTTCGGCGCGCACGGCGAGACCGGCGTGTGGCGGACCGTGTATTCGCCGGCGTGGATCGGCGCGACGAAACAATTCGCGGCGTGGTGCGAAGAGGCCGGCCTTACGGCCCGCCACGATGCGGTGGGCAATGTCTGGGGCGTGCTGAAAGGCTCGGCGGGCGGCAAGTCCATCGTGTCCGGCTCGCACATCGATACACAACGCCCCGGAGGACGTTACGACGGCGCGCTCGGCCTTCTGGCCGCATTGATCGCGATCCGGGCGCTCAAGGAGCAATTCGGACGGCCCAAGCGCACGCTCGAAGCGGTCGCCTTCTGCGAGGAGGAAAGCAGCCGCTTCCCCACCACGAATTTCTGGGGGTCCAGCGCCATCACCGGCCATATCGCGCCCGGCACCGCGGAAAAGATGAAGGGGTATGCCGACGAAACGATGGCTGATGCCATGAGGGCTATCGGCCTCGATCCCGACCGCATCCCGGACGCCAAGCGGGACGACATCGATACCTTCCTGGAACTTCACGTCGAGCAAGGCCCGATCCTCGAGCACGGCGGGTATCAGGTCGCCGTGGTCGACGCGATCACGGGCCTGCGCCATTACCGCGTGACACTGACCGGCACACAAAATCATGCCGGCGCCTTCCCGATGGACCTGCGTCAGGACCCCATGGCGGGCTTCGCCGAGATCGCGGCCGGCGTGATCGACACGGCGACGAAAATGGGGCGGCCCGCCGTCACGACCATCGGCCGCGTGATGGTGGAGCCCAACTTCCCCGCCGTGGTGCCCGGCAAAGTGAACTTCGTGATCGACGCGCGTCACCCGGACCCGAAAGCGCGCCTGGAAATGTACGCGCGGCATGAAGCGCTCATGAAAGAGGTCGCGGCGCGGCGCGGGCTCAAGATCGAATGGGACGTCGCGGTCAATCATGAGCCCTGTCTGTCGGACCCGGGCCTCGTGCAGACGCTGCAGGATGCGGCGAAAGCGCAAGGTATCCCGGCGATGACCATGCCGAGCGGCGCGGGCCACGATTCACAGGAAATGGCGTCGATCGCGAAGGTGGCGATGGTGTTCGTGCGCAGCAAGGATGGACGCAGCCACACGATCGAGGAATTCTCCTCGATCGAGGATATCGTGGCCGGTATCCGCGTGCTCGCCGCGGCGATGCACGCGCTGGCTTATTAGCGCGCCCGCAGCTTCGCCGTCGCCGCCCCGTCGACCTTACCGGCGGCGATCACGACCCCATAGTGATCGCGTGCGATTTCCACCGTAATCAGACCATCGAGCACATTATCAAGCACGGCTTCGGCCCGGCGCTTGAACGGATCGCCGTAACCGCCGCCTGACGGTCCATAGGTCACGATGCGGTCGCCGTTCCTCGCCTTCTGGTAAGGCTCCTTCGAAGGCAACGCCGCCGACTTGCCTTGGCTCTCGTGCTGGAGCGAAGCCGGCGTGCCATCGATGCCGCCGTCGAAGCCCCACGGGCTGTACTTCACGCCGTCGCCTTCGATGGAGAATCCGCCGTCACTGAGATAGGTGAATTCGCGCACCGTCCCGATGCCGCCGCGCCATTCGCCGGGCGCGACAACGCCTTCGCGCAGCTCGTAGCGGTCCACGCGCAGCGGCAGATGGGATTCGATGTCCTCGATCGGGTTATTGCGGGTATTGGCGTAGAGCGTATCGACCGCGTCCATGCCGTCCATGCCGTAGCGGCCGCCATAGCTGCCTTCGAGGATCTCCATGTGGACCCACGGCTGATCGTTCACCGCGCCGGAGAACGCGATGACGCGCAGGTTGCCGATGCCGGCGCTGACCTGCCTCGGCACCGCGGGCGCGAGCGCCTTCATCACCGTGTCGGCGACGGCATTGCCGGGACAGAAGCGCGCGATGACCGGCGCCGGGAAAATCGGGTTCGCGAGGCAGCCTTTCGGCGCGACGATCTTGATGGGACGCGTGAGTCCGCTGTTCTGCGGGATGTTTCCGTAGGTGGCGCTATCGAGAAGGATCGAGCGCACGGTCATCCAGATGGCGCAGTCGACGGTGCCGATCAGCGGCATATTGATGGGACGGTCGGAAACCTGCGGCGCGGTGCCGGCGAGATCGACCGTCATTTCCTCACCCGCGACCGTGATTGTCACGGCGATGGGAAGGTCGCGGCGGGCGGGGTCCGGATCGTCGATATAACCGTCGATGAAGGTCTTTGCGCTGTAGACGCCGTCCGGAATCGCGGCGATGGCGGCGCGCATCAACCGCTCGGAGTAATCCATCAGGTCTTCGCAGGCATTTTTGACCGTTGCCCGGCCGTAACGCTTCACAAGATCGAGAAAGCGTTGCGCCCCGATTTGAGCCGCCGAAATCTGCGCTTCCATATCGCCGACGACGAGATCGGAGATACGGATGTTGTCGCGCATGATGTGCCAGACCATCTCGTTGCGCTTGCCCTGCTCGATCACCTTGATGGCCTTGAACTGAAGGCCTTCGGCGTAGGTGTCGACGGCATCGACGATGCCGCAACTGCCCGGCGTATGGGCGCCGATATCGAGGTGGTGCGCCGTGGTCATCGAGAATCCCAGGAGCTCGCCGCCGTCGAACACCGGCACCGCGAAGCCGACATCGGGGCCGTGCGAGGCGCCGCCGTACGGGTCGTTGTGCATGATGACGTCGCCGGGACGGATCGTTTCGCCGCGCGCTTTCAGCCGCTCGAGGATGCCGCGGATGTAGCCGGGGATCGGGCCGGACTGGAGCGGCGTACTCATTTTGCATTCGCAGAGCTGGCGGCCCTCCGCATCGGTGAGCGCCGCGCCGAAGTCCTCGGACTCACGGATGATGCTCGAATAGCTCATCCGCATGAGTTTGTGGCCCATCTCGATAGCGATATTCTCGAGCGCGCCCTGGATGACGGCGCCGGTGATGGCGTCAACGCGGGTTGCGGGCAGCCTGTGATTGGACTTGAGGACGGTATCCATCACTTTCCTCCGTCGCGAGCCTGGGCCCGGGTCAGAATGAGATTACCAATCTTATCGTTCGCGGCAATCCAGCCGGGCGGAACGACGGTGGTGCTGTCTTTCTGCAGGACAATCGCGGGCCCTTCGAACGAGACCCCGACCGGCAACCGGTCGCGCCGGTAGAACGCCGTCTCCAGGGGCTTCAATTCGGAGCCGACTCGGAAGACGCACGCCCCTGTCCGCACCCTCGCTTTTTCGAGGCTCGTGCCCTGGGGCGCCGTGAGGGTCTTGATCTTCGGCATGGCCCCGGCGCCGCTGAGACGGATGTTCACCACCTCGATGGCATTGGCGCGGAAGCAATGCCCGTACTCGCGCTGATGGGCGTCGTGGAACCGGTCCCACACCAACGCGAGCGCCCGTTCGTCGAGTTCACCGTCCGGGAAGGCGATCTTGAGTTCATAACCTTGACCGACATAACGCAGATCGCCGTCGCGCACGAACGTCACCTTGTCGATGTTGTCGGCGGCGAATTGTTTGCGCAGCTGGTCTTCCATGGCGCGGAAGTCGGCGTTCATGCGCTTGAGATCGACCTTGCCGCTGACCTGAAATTGGGTGCGGATGGCGTCGTACTTGAGGTCAGTGGTCAGAAGCCCCATCGCCGAGGTGATGCCGGGATACGGCGGGACGATGACCTCGGGGATCTCGAGCATCATCGCGACTTCGGCGCCGTGGAGCGGCCCCGCGCCGCCGAACGCGACCAGCGCGAACTCGCGCGGATCGATGCCCTTCTGGACGGTGCGGGAGCGGATGGCATTGGCCATGTTGGAATTGATGACGGTGAGCACGCCCTCGGCGGCTTCGCGTTTATCCATGCCAAGGCTTTGCGCGAGGTCCTCGATGACGCGGTGCGCGGGCGAGGACTCCAGTTTCATCGACCCGCCCAGGAATTCGTTCACATCGAGGCGGCCCAAGACGACGTTCGCGTCGGTCACGGTGGGCTGGCCGCCGCCTTTGCCATATGCAGCGGGCCCGGGCACGGCGCCGGCGCTGCGCGGCCCGACTTTGAACGCGCCGCCCTGGTCGATATAGGCGATGGAACCGCCGCCCGCGCCGATGGTGTGGATGTCGATCATCGGGAGCAGCAGCGGAAAGCCTGCAATGGAGGACGAACGCGGGTCCGTTTCGACAAACCGGCCATCGACGACGATCCCGATATCCGCGCTCGTACCGCCGATATCGAAGGTGATGAGTTTCGAGCGGCCGCTCAGACCGCCGATCCAGGCCCCGCCGAGCACGCCGGCCGCGAGGCCGGACAGCAGCGTGATGACCGGTTTGTCGGCGACCATCGCGGGCGTCGCAACGCCGCCGTTGGACGCCATGATGCGCACATCGGCTTTGACCTTCGCGTCCTTCAGCGCGCCGTCGAGACGGCGGATGTAGGTATCCATCTTCGGGCCGATGAAAGCGCACAGGCAAGCGGTGGTGAACCGTTCGAACTCGCGGAATTGCGGCGACACGGAGGATGAGGTGGTGACGAACACACCGGGCATCTCTTCCTGGAGGATTTCCTTCGCGCGGTCCTCATGCACGGGACTGAGGTACGAGAAAAGGAAGCATACGGCGACGGCTTGTATACCTTCGGCCTTCAACGCCCTGGCCGCGGCACGCACGGCCGCTTCGTCAAGAGCCTCGAGTTCAGCGCCCCGCGGCGGGACAAGGCGGCCTTTGACCACCTTTCTGTGGCGCCGCTTCACCAGCGGACGGTTCTGCCACGGCAGTTCCTGCATGATGGAGTAGTGCTCGACGCGCTGGTGGCGCGCGATATGAATGATGTCGCGGAAACCCTGATTGGTGACCATCCCGGTCTCGGCGCCCTTGTGCTCAAGAACGGCATTGGTCGCCGTGGTCGTCCCGTGCAGAAGGAAAGCGATGGTCGCGGGATCGACCTTCGCGATACCGCACAATTCCAAGGTCCCTTGCACGATCGCGCGGGAGGGATCGTCCGGCGTGGTGGAGACTTTATGGACGGCCAGGTCGCCCGAGGCCATGTCGCAATAGACAAGGTCGGTGAAAGTCCCGCCGACATCGACGCCAATGATCTTCATTGTACGTGCGCTCCCCCGGATGCGTTGGTAAAGACGATATCCCGGCGGAAATGCGGGCGTCGAGGCGGAAAAGGGCGATATAACGGGGCCATGGATACGAGCGAAATCATCAAAACGGCGCGGGACATGCTGGCGCGCGAACAGGCCCAGCAGGCGCTCGATCTCATCGGGCCGGTCGTGCCGCGGGAGCAGCGGAATATCGAGCTTCTGCGGGTCCTTGCGGAAACGCTGATGGACCTCGACCGCCCCGCCGACGCAACCACGGTATATCAGGGGATCCTGGGCATCGACCCCACCCACGCCGAAGCCACGGCCAAGGTGCAAGACGCCATCGCGGCGATGGAAATGCTGCTGAAGCTGGCATCAAACGCCGACGATCTGCGCGCCTGGGACGAGGCCCGCGAGAACTACGAAGCGGTACTGCATCAATACCCGCTGGCGATCCTCGCGCTGACACGCCTCCTGGCGATGGACGGCTTCGAGGGACGGCTCGGCGACGCCGACCGGCATGAGCGTTTCCTGATCCGCGCTCTAAAGACGATCGATCTCCTGACCATCCACCACAACAACCTGGCCATGATCGCATACCAGGCGATCATGCGGCCGTTGACGCCGTCGGTCGAGAAGGCCGTCACGACGGCCCTCAATACACAGATTGCCACCCTCGCCGCCGCGTTTGGGCCTCTCGCCACGGCGCAGCCTAAATCCACCGGGCGCCTTCGCGTCGGGTACCTGTCCAACAATTTTAGAGATCATCCCATCGGCCACGTCACCAGCGCGCTTTTCGCCGCGCACGACCGCGCCAAGATCGAGGCCCACGTCTTTTATTACCCCGCGGGCGACGCCAATCCGTACACCGACCAGATCAAGGCCGGCGCCGAACGATTCCACGTCGAACGAGAACCGGCCGCGATGTTGCGCGCGATCGCGCGCGAGAACCTGGATATCCTTGTCTATCTCGACGGCTATATGACGACCTTCCTATTGCCGGTCATCGCGCGGCGCCCCGCTCCGATTCAAGTGTACTGGCTGGGCCACGCCGGAGGATGCGAGATCGACGGCATAGATTATATCCTCGCCGACGAGACCGTGATCCCACACGGCGAGGAAGCCTTTTACCGGGCAAAGACGGTACGCGTGCCGGGAACCTATCATCCCGCTTCGCCGCATCCGATCGGCCCGGACATTTCGCGCGCCGAAGCAGGCCTGCCGGAGCGCGGCTTCGTGTTCTGCGCCTTCAACAATCCGGAAAAAATCGATACGCCGACATTCGATCTGTGGATGCGCATCCTGCGCCGCGTGCCGGAGAGCGTCCTCTGGCTTTCGATCACACAAAGCAAAAGCATCGTTGAGAATCTGCGCAAAGAAGCCGAATCGCGCGGCATTAAAGGCGACCGGCTGGTGTTTGCCGCGCGCGTGCCGGATAAGAGCGTTCATTTCGCGCGCCATCGCCACGCCGGCCTGTTCCTCGATACGCTCGGGCTCAACGCATCGACCACGGCGCTGGACGCCCTGTGGGCCGGCCTGCCGGTACTTACTGTTACAGGCCCGCGTTTCGCGTCACGGATCGCGACCTCCTTCCTCAAAGCGCTGGATATGCCCGATTTGATCTGCCGCAACGCGCTGGAGTTCGAGGAACGGGCCGTCACCCTGGCCACCAAGGCGTCGGCGCTCACGGCCGCACGGGATCGCCTCGCGACCAATCTTACTTCGCAGCCTCTCTTTCAGATCGAGACGTTCTGCCGCAAACTGGAGGCCGCGCTGATCGGCATCGCCGCCAGTCATCGCGGATAGACCGGGCACGGAAACGGACGTAATCTCCGCGTCGATCTCAGTCTCGGGACCCCACCGCGCGCGTATCTGGGGGAATAGGTCGTTCCATGCTCATCAATTGCATCGCCTATAAAGACGGTAAGAAGCTGGCCGAAATCCCGGTCGGGGATATCAGCAAGTATCTCGCCATTCCCGACGCCTTCGTCTGGGTCGCCCTGAAAGACGCGACCAACGAAGAGTTGGAGGAAATGCGCGTCGAGTTCGGTTTGCACGAACTTGCGGTCGAGGATGCCCGCAACGGCCACCAGCGGCCGAAAATCGAGGAGTACGGCGATTCCATCTTCGCGGTGTTTCACCTGGTGGAAGAGATCGGCACGGAAATCAATGTCGGCGAAGTGGCCGTGTTCGTCGGCAACAACTATGTCTTGTCTGTCCGTAACGGCAGCCAAAGAAGTTTTGTGGGCATCCGCGACCGCGCCGAGCGCGAACCGCACCTTCTGAAACACGGCTCCGGCTTCGTGCTGTACGCCCTGATGGACGCGGTGGTCGACCGCTATTTTCCCATCATCGATATGCTCGAGACGGAACTTGAAACCATCGAAGAGGCCATCTTCGCGAAAGGACTAGCGCGCCAGAATACCGAGCGCCTTTATGCCCTGAAGCAGAAGGTGATGGTGATGAAACACGCCGTGTTCCCGCTGATGGAAGCCAGCGGCAAGCTGTACGGCGGGCGCGTGCCGCTGGTGTGCTACAACACGCAAGAATACTTCCGCGATGTGTACGACCATCTGACGCGGCTGAACTCGTCCCTCGACAGTTTGCGCGATACGATTGGAGCCGCGCTCCAAGCCAATCTGGCCATGGTGACCATCGAAGACAACGAGGTAACCAAGCGCCTTGCGGCCTGGGCGGGTATGTTCGCGGTTCCGACGGCCTTTGCGGGCTTGTGGGGCATGAACTTCAAGCACATGCCTGAACTCGAATGGTACTACGGCTATCCCATGGCGCTTTTCATCATCGCCGGCGCCTGCGCCTTCCTTTACTGGCGCTTCAAGAAGTCGGGCTGGCTCTAACCAACCCGAGCTTGAATCCGACTCCGCCCGCTACGGCTCGTTGCCGGTATCGGGCGTGATTGCCGCGTCCATCGCCTTGTTGAGCAGCATGTAAAGCTTACCCATGTCGGAGGTGGAGAAGGTCGTGGTGAGCACCTCCGCACGGTCGGTGGCGCGGGCGTGTTTGACCAGGGCCGAATACTCCTTGAGATAGCGCATGACGTACGAGCGGAACTTCTCGTCGGCCTTGTACTTTTGCTGGATGGCTTCGAACTTCTGGCGGCTGAGAGTCTTGGTGATGTGGCGCAGGAACACCGCCTGGTCGCCCTTGTAATAGCGCTTCCACAGTTCTTCCTCGACGCTGGGCTGGAAGATACGGGCGATATCCACGGCGATGGAGTGCAACTGCTCGATGACATAGGTCGTGTTCTCGAGGAACTTGCCGGTGTGCGCGCGGTCGTGCACGTCCTCGAGTTGTTTTGCTGTGTCGGCGGCCTTCGTGGCCGAGACCATGAGCTGGTCGACCTGACGGGCGAAGACCTGACCGGCCTTTCCGGTCTGCTCGGTGATGCCGTTGGACGCCTCGACAAGACTGTCGGCGTGTTTGCGCAGGGTCTTGAGAACAACTTCGACACGGTTGACGGCTTCGTCGGCCGATTTGCCGAGCGTGAGGAGTTGCTGCCGGAACGCCTCGCCCGTGGCGCGCGTGCCGCCGGCGATCTTTTCCGACGTATCGGCGAACTCGCCCAGGGACTGACGCATCTTGTCGCCGGCCACCGCGACCTGCGCGGCGCCGCGGTTGGTGGCGTCCTCGAAATCGAGCATGAGCTTTTGGAGCGCATCGCGGAAGCCGTTGAGGCGCACCTGCGCGTCGTCCGCCGTGGAATCGATATTGGCCGCGCGTTGGCGCAGACCGTCGCCGACCATAGCCATGACATCGGTGGCGCGCGAGGCGGCTTTATCGATGGATGAGACGTGATCGTTGAAGTCTTCGGAGGCGTTCTTCATCCGCGCCGAGGCGACGTCGGACGCCGACCGCAGAGAATCCTTCACGGTATCGAGCTGATTGAGGACCGACTGCATATCCTTCGAAACGTTGCTCGCGACGGATGACAACGAAGACACCTCCGCGCCGATCTCGCGGCTGACGTCCTTGGTCTTGGCGACCGAGTGCGAAACGGTGTCTGAGACTTTTTGCGAGGTCGCTTCCAGGGATTCGCGGATGGACTCCAGCTCTTTGGTGACACGGGCCGAGAGTTGCATAAGCTCGGACGAGTTCTGGCTGAGGACGTCCGACATCGAGCGGACGTGCGACAGCACCTGCTCCGACGTCGAACCCATCTGGCGCGCCTGCTGGGCCAGCGCGGTTTCGCTGAGTTTCACATGGGTCGTGAGCGTATTGGCGGCCATTTCGACTTCGTCGTTCTGGCGGCGCAGGGTGTCGCGGATATTGTCCGCCTGCACGGAGGCACGGGTCGCGGAGTTCGCAAGCTGCTCGGCATGCTCGCGCACGCGCGCGCCGACCGTATCGATCTTCTGGATGACGGTATCGGAGATCTGTCCCATGGCCTCGGCGCGGCCAATCGCGACGGCCGACGCCTTCTCGAGATCGGCGGTGGCGCGTTCGAACTTCTCGGTGACGATTCTGGAACGGAGATTGAATTCGTCGGCGGAGGCCTGGAGACGGTTCTCGACGCGGTCGGCCGCTTCGCCCACCGTATCGGCCTGCTTCTTGACCATGCTTTCGACGGTACGAAGCTTGGCGACCGCGCCGTCGGACGCGGCGCTGAGTTCCTTGGTCTGGATCGCGAGGGCCTCCTCGACGATCTTCACGCGGCTGAGCACGCGCTCCATGACCTGATCGAGGTTCGCGGTTTGCTGGCCGAGGCGCATATTGACCTTGGTGGCCTGGTCTTCAATCCGGTCGCCGGCCGCCGCGAGTTCGCTACGTTGACGATCGAAAAGATGCTCAAGGCCGCCCGCCTTGCTGGAAAGGTTATCGGCGATCTCGCCGACAACGGCTTCCGCGCGCTTGGCGGCCTCCTCGACCTGTTCGGCATTGGCGGCGACGGCCTTGCCCATTTCATTGGCATAGTGTCTCGCGGCCTCGCCGGCTTTCGCCAGCGATTTTTCCTGCTCGTTGAGTTGCTGCGCGATCGCGGCGCTTTGGCCGCGGGCCCGTTCGGTCGCCGTGGACAAACTGTTCACCTGACCGGCGAGGGTCTGGCCCATGCTGTGTACTTCGGCCAGGGTCTTCTGACTGGCCGAGCGGATGAATTCGTGTTGGCGGCGCAGCCCGTCTTCGATCTTGAGATTCACGTCGGCCGCAGAATCAATCACCGCCTGAAGCTTTGTCACCTGATCGGTCACCGCGGCGGCGGCCGAAGTCGCGCCCGCTTCCAAGGTCCCCGTCACGGTCGCAAGCTTCTCGGTGTCGCGCAGGAATCCAGACTGCAGTTTCTGCATCTGACGTACGGCGGTCTCGCTCGCCGCGACGAGCGCGTTTGCCTGGGCGCGCAGAGATTCCGAAATCGCGTTCACGCGCGCTTCGCCCTCGGCCGACGGATACGTGAGCTGTGCAAGATGGGCGCGGAGCGCGGCGCTCTCGCGGCGCAGCTCGCGGCCGCGATCGAGATATGCGATGACCACCCACAGGAAGGCGAGCGGCAGCACGAACGTCGCGGTAAGGCTACCGAACTGGTCGGGCAGAAGGGTGAACAACTGCCCCCAGCCGACGGCCACGGTGATGTAGATGGCGAATATCGCGCCCCACGCGCCGGAGATCACGGCACCGGCGAGGACGGATTTACCGGCCTCGTGCCACCAGCTTGCGGCGGGCGGCGCCTGCGGCGCCGGCGCCGCGCCGAGCTCCGACGGCGTTTCGGGAATCGCAGGAATACCGGCCACACCCGGCGGCGCTTTCAGGCCGAAGGGCGGCTTCTTGATGCGCGCGGCGCGCGACGACTTGTTCTCGACATGGATCGGCGCATCGGAATCGACCGCGCCGTCATCGTGAAGATCCTGAGCCATCGGTACCTGTCCCCGTCCCGGCCTCATTCAGACGTTCACGCCGGGCTCATATTAATGAGTGCGGGCGTGCATTATCGCAGGCCCGATCCACCAGCCTGCAGAGTAAGGCCACGAACGTTAAGAAAGTGTGGGGAGGGCCCCGGGCTCGGCACCGGAGCCCGCTCATGCCCATCGCTACCGCGCAAAATCCGCGCGACCCGCAACGATCAAAAGCATCCCGCGCTATGCGCCGCGCGTTGGTTTTGCACCCGCGACACGCGCCACGGACGTAAAGCCCGACGCGTTCTCGTAATCGAAAATTGTTAAAAAAGTGTGTTCAAGCTGCCGGTCCGCGAAGGGGCTGTGTCTAAAAAGTCGCAATAAGGCGATAAAAATCAAAGCATTAACGAAATGTTAACGACCTCTCGCACTTCCCGGAAAAAGTTAATAAGATGCCCGCCTAAGTAGCATCTGCCGCAGAACGCGGTTCCATCACCTCCGAGAAGGAGGATCGAGCGCCTCCGTGATGGGGGGAATTCGAAGGGGAATCGCAATGAGCGACATCGCAGTCGGTTCTGCAACACGCACCAATATATCGTCGTTACAGCGCACGCAGTCGCTGATCGACGTCACACAAACACGTCTCGCCACCGGCCGCAGGGTCAACAGCGCGATCGACGACGCCGTGGCGTTCTTCACCGCGCGCAACCTGAACGACCGCGCCACCGACCTGACCAACATCAAAAGCACAATCGCGAACGGGGTGGGCATCGTTACAACCGCCGTCAAAGCCCTGGAGTCGATCGAAGCCCTCGTCTCGCAGATGAAAGCGTTGGCGCAGTCGGCGATCTCGGCTACGGACTCGGACTCGCGCGCGGCGCTCGCCAGCCAATTCAATGAACTTCGCAGCCAGGTCGACAACCTGGCGGAAGACGCCAGCTTCGACGGCGTCAACTTGCTCAAGAGCAGCACCGCGGCCTTCACCGGCGGCGGCGACGATCTGACCGTCAACTTCAACGAACGAACCGAAGCGTCCGCGCTCAATCAAGTCGTGATCGCGGGCTTGGCCAACACCGAGTACCAAAAGATCGTTCACGACGCCGTTGTCGCGACGGGGACCGCCGGCGACACGACGGTATGGGGCCAGACAGGCACCGCGGCGGTCACGGCCATCAACGCGGCGATCCGCGGCCTGGATTCGGCGCTAACGACCATCCGCACGTCCGCGCAGAGCTTCGGCAACAATGCTTCGTTGCTGGAGCTTCGCATGGACTTCACGCAGAGCATGATCAGCGCGCTGGCTTCGGGCGCCGCGCTGCTGGTGAATGCCGATCTCAACGAAGAATCGGCGAACCTTCTGTCGCTTCAAACGCGCCAGCAACTCGGCACGATCTCGCTGTCCATCGCGCAGCGGTCCGAACAGTCGATCTTCCGGTTGTTCTAGGGCGTTTTGACGTCAACGCGCCCTCGCGTTCCGCCGGGCCGCACGTTCTAAGGCGAACCGGCCCACCTCACCGGGACGCGCTCTCGGTCAAACCACAGGCATCGGTTGACTCGCATTCCTCGCCGTCTCGGCGAGGAATGCGAGCGCCTGCGCGAGTTCGTCGCGGCTGCGGGCCGCGCCGAGACACACACGTACGCCGCTCGGCGCGGCTCCCACCGCGAAAGCCGTATCGTTGACGACCGCCAATCCACGGTGCAGCGCGCCGTAAACGGGCGCCGACATCGGCAGCCAAATGTGATGCGCGTGCGGCTGAGACTTGTAGGGGATGCCTTTGAGGATTTTTGCGGCGAGCGCTTGGCGCCCGCGCGCTTCCGCACGGATCGCCTGGACGATCTTGTCGGCGATGCCGGTTTGCAGCCAATGCGTCGCCAACGCGACCATCAGCGGCGGCGGCATCAGGACCGTGGCCTGGAGCGCGTTGCGCATCGCCGCGGCGGCGGCCTCGCCGGGAACAAGCGCATATGAAACGCGCAGCGCCGGCGCGATGCACTTCGCGAGCCCGACCGCGAGATACGTCCGCTCAGGGATCAGCGCCGCAATGGGCGCAATACCAGGTTCGAGCGCACCGTACGCATCGTCTTCAATAAGAATCGCGTCGTTGCGGCGAATCACATCCGCCACAGCTTCGCGCCGCTGCGCGCCCATCGTCGCGGCCGTGGGGTTATGCTGCGTTGGCGTGAGATAAACGATTTTCGGCTTGTGCGCCTTGCAGGCCTTGGCGAGACCGTCGGGCAAGACCCCTTCGGCATCCATCGGAACGCCGATCAATCGCAAACCGAGCTGTGCCGCGGCGGCTTTAATGCCGGGGAACGTCAAGGCCTCGGTCACGATGGCGTCACCGCGGGACGTAAGCGCGAGAAGTGTATTGAAAATGATCGATTGATTCCCGGGCGCGATGACAAGCCGCGCCGCGTCCGCATGCGGCACACGCTTGCGCAGCCATTTGACGGCGGCCGCCGTGTCGTTCAGAGCGCCCCCGGCGCGCTGATAGTTGAGAAAGGCGCTGAAGCCATAATCGTCTTGAATGGACTTGAGCCCCTGCGCGATCCGGAGATCGAGATTGGCTTCCACCGGCTGCGGCGGAATGTTCATCGAAAGGTCGATCTTGGTAACGACCGGCGCATGTTTATTACGGGCGGTTGTTTCGGACACAAAAGTCCCCTGCCCCACCCGCGCATCGATCAGGCCGCGCCGGCGCGCTTCGCCATACGCGCGTGTAACAGTGGTGAGATCGACGCCGAGCGCTTTCGCAAGCGAACGATGGGTGGGCAAACGCTGGCCGCGCACAAGTCTGCCTCCCGCAATATCGGCTGCAAGTGCATCGACAATCCGTGTAAAAACCGGCCCGGACCATTCGGATAATGCAGGGACCCAATCCATACAATTTTCCCTATTGTCTTTGATTGTTTGGATACACCGTCGTTATTGTATGGATACTGATTGAGGTCAAGGAGTCGAGAGATGGCGCAGGAAAGACATTCGGTTTCGCTCGTGAGGGCCCTGGGACGCGGCCTCGCGATGAAGTGCCCAAGCTGCGGGGAAGGCCGCATGTTTGGCCGTTTCCTGAAGGTGCTCGATCGCTGCGACGTCTGCCGCGAAGAGCTTCACCATCATCAGGCCGACGACTACCCGGCCTACATCGTGATCTTCCTGATCGGCAAACTCGTGTTCGCCGGCGTCTTGATCGTGGAACTTGCCTACACCCCGCCCTACTGGGTGCATTTCACGCTGTGGATGCCCTTGGTGCTGTTCGGCGCGCTCGGCTTGCTGCAGCCCGTGAAAGGGTTCGTCGTAGCTCTTCAGTGGCATCTTGGACTGCACGGTTTCGAGGATGCGAAACATCGGCGCGCCGCGATGAGCGAGACCGCGGTGCGCGAACAGGCCAGCGCAGGATAACATCATGACCCGTCACGCGCTTTTTCACGCCGCATTCGTGAGCATCGCGTTATTGGCCGCACCGGCGGCGGCGAGCGAAGCTCCCATCGATCAAGAGGCTATCGCCTATCGCAAGGAGATCATGAAAACCCTGGAAGCGCAGTTCAACGCGCTGGCGGGGATCATCGCCTTCGACGGCCCCGCCGATAATCTGAAATCACACCTCGAGACAGTGCTGATCACCGCACGCATGGTGCTACCGAGTTTCGAGAAACGCGCACCGGGCGGCACATCGCAGCCGTACCTGTGGGACGATTGGGCCGGCTACACCCGCCACATGCAGGAATTCGAAGCCGCCGTCGCGATGGCCATCGAAGCCGCCAAGCACAATTCGTTGAACCAGGTGATCTGGTACACGGATCAGATCAGCTGCCGGAAGTGCCACGACGCGTACAAGCAGAAAGGCGTGAGCGGCGGCGTGGAATACCTCGGCTATTAAGTCGCGACGGCACGCACGAGCGGCGTGATGGCATCGAGGAGCGCATTCACATCGCCCGATCTGCCATCCGGCCATACACCCTCGTACTCCGCGACTTCGAGGCCGATCACGCGCAACTGACTCAAGGCTTCGAAGACGGCCTTCAACGCCGCGAAATCGATACCGTCGGGCACCTGATACTCGGTCGGCACGAGGCCGGCGGATATCACGTCGCAGTCCAAATGCACATAGATCGGACGGCCGCCGATGGCTTCGAGCAGGCGCTGCGCAAATCCATTTCCGCTTTCGACGAGCGTAATCTGCCCCGAGCGGATCTTGTCGACTTCCGGCGGATCGAGGTCGCGGCACCCGGCGAGCACGACGCGCGAGAAATCGAGACCGGCGCCGAGCCCCGTGTCCCAATGCCCGCAGGCGCCGGTGATCACCATGCCGCCAAGATAAGCGAACTCGTTGAAATTCTGATCGGCCGGCGTGTTGATGTCGCCGTGGGCATCGAACCACACCAACACGGCGTCGGGATGGCGCTGCGCGAGGACCGGCAGCGTCGCGATGCTGGCGGCACACCGGCCGTTGATAAGCAGTCCCTTCCCGCCTTGCGCAAAGATATTGTCGAGGTGAGCTGCAAGACGGGTGAGCGTCGGCGTGGCGACGCGGAGTTGGCTTTCCCAACCGCCCTCATGCACGGTTTCCGGCGCGGCAACGGTATGGGCGTCCAGGTTGAACCGCTTGGCAATCAACCCGCCAAGCTCCAAGGCGCCCTGCATGGCCCTTGGATTACGGTCGGCGGCGCGCGCGGCGTAGATGGACACGGTTGTATTGGCGTTACTCGGCAACGATCGGCTCCGCTTCTTCTTCGATTGATAATTTTTGCTGCTTGGTCCAGGCGGCCGCGTAGGCGCCGTCCAGAGCCAAGAGCTGCTCGTGACTGCCGCGCTCGACGATCTCGCCGTTTTCAAGCACCAGGATCTGATCCGCATCGACGATGGTAGAAAGGCGGTGCGCGATAACGAGCGTCGTACGCCCCGCGCTGACCTCACGCAAGTTCGCCTGGATTTCTTTTTCGGTGTGCGTGTCGAGGGCCGACGTCGCTTCGTCAAAGATGAGAATGGGCGCATTCTTAAGAATCACGCGCGCGATGGCCACACGCTGCTTTTCGCCGCCGGAGAGCTTGAGTCCGCGCTCGCCCACGAGGGTCTGGTAGCCGTCGGGCAGCGACGCGATGAAATGATGGATATGCGCGAGTTCCGCGGCGCGGGCGATATCGGCGTCCGATGCGTCCGGCTTCGCGTAGGAAAGGTTATAGCGGATGGTGCTGTTGAACAGCACCGTGTCCTGCGGCACGACGCCGAGGGCCCCGCGCACGCTGTCCTGGGCCACGTCGCGGATATCCTGACCATCGATGCGAATGGCGCCGCCGTCGATGTCGTAATAGCGGAACAGGAGCCGCGCGACGGTGGATTTGCCAGAGCCGGTGGTCCCGACGATGGCGACCATTTTTCCGGGCGGCACGGCAAAAGAGACGTTCTTGAGAATTGGGCGGCGCGGGTCGTAGGCGAAGGTGACATTCTCGAAGCGGATTTCACCGCCGACGACGTTCAGCACCGGAGCGTTCACCTTGTCCTTGATCTCAGGCGCGACCTCCATGAGGTCGAACATCTTCTCGAGATCGACAAGCGATTGCTTGATATTGCGATAGACGAAACCGAAGAAATTGAGCGGCGCCGCGAGCTGCAGCATGTAGAGATTGACGAGGGTGAAATCCCCCACGGTCATTTCGCCCGCCGCGCGGCCCGCCGCGGCCATGTACATCAAGGCGGCGAGACCAACCGAAATGATGAAAGCCTGGCCAACGTTCATCAGCGCGAGCGAGGACTGCGTGCGCACCGCGGCGCGCTCGTAGTCACCCATGACCCGGTCGTATTCCTCGACTTCCAGCTTCTCGTTTCCGAACGCCTTCACCGTTTCATAGTTGAGCAGGCTATCGATGGCGCGCGTATTGGCCTTGGTGTCGAGCGCATTGCTTTCGCGACGGTATTTGAGGCGCCATTCGGTCGTCAGTCCCGTGAAGATCACGTAAACAACAACGCAGGCCAGCGCGACGACACCGAACCACACGCTGAAAGCTTTCCAGAGGATCGCGAAGACAAGCACGACCTCGAGCAGCGTCGGGAAGAGATTGAAGAGCGAGATGGAGAGCAGGCTTTCGATGGCGTTGCGCCCACGCTCGATGATGCGCGAGAGGCCGCCGGTCTTGCGGTCGAGATGAAAGCGCAAGGAAAGCTGGTGCAGATGCGCGAGCACGACCGCCGACGAGCGCCGGACCGCGCGCACGCCGACCTTGGCGAAAATGGCGTCGCGGAACTGCGCGAACGCGAGGCCCAGAAAGCGCGCGGCGCCGTAGGCGAGAATGAGGGCAAGCGGGACCGCGATATCCGACGACATATCCGCGGGCGCCAAGGCGTCGACCGAGCGCTGCATGTAGATCGGCGCAAGGACCGTCGCGATCTTGGCAAACACGATGAAGACGAGCGCAACGACAACGCGGGTCTTGATGTCGCCAGCCCCTTCCACGCCGCGCGGCGGCCACAGGAACGGCAGCAGCGAACGCAGAACCTGCCAATCGCTGCGTTTGCGGACGGCTTCCTCGGGTGGTGTGCTCAGATGACGCAAGGGGGAGATCCGGGGTGTTACAGGGCCCCTGATATAGGACGAGCCGGATCGGCTGGATACCACCGCGCATAAAAAAAGCCCGGCTCGTCAGCCGGGCTTTCCAGTGCCCCAGGGGCGTCGTTAGGCGGTGACGGCCGTGACCGCAGGCGCTTCGGCGGGCGCACCGTCCTGCAGAGCGGCATAGGCGGCGGCGATTTCCTCGGCCTTTTCCGAGTATTTTCCGAAACCTTCGGACTCGGCGCCCGCACCGGTGTCGCCGCCTTCGGCCTGCGCCACGCGATCGTAATACTTCACTTCTCCCGTCCCTTCCTCGCTCACGGACAGGTCCTTCACCGGCGCGCGGTCCGCGTATTTAACCGGCGGGTTCGTGCCGTTATTGGCCTGGCCGGCAACAACGACTTCGGCGCCCTGGCCGTAATACTTCTTCGGCGCATCGGCAACGCCGGCCGGCGCGCCCTGCTCGGCGACCTCGGAGAAGAACTTCTTCGCGCCCGGGTCCTGGACGATAGACGCCGAGAACTTCTTCGGAAGGCCGCTTTCGTCATAGGTCGACAGCGCGGCAATGGCGGCCCCGGTTTCGCGCGCAAGCGCAGGCGCTTCATCTTCCGAAAGCGTGGGGCCGGCGGCCGGAGTCTGCGGCGCCCCGTGAGGCGCGGCCGCGAGACCCGCAAATGTAAAGACTTTCTGGCGGACCAAGGCAGCCTTGTCGGCTTCAAGGGTGTCGACGCGGCCATCGCCGTTGGCATCGAAGCGTTGGAGCACATCCTGCGTGCCGACGACTTCGGCCGCGGACAAACCGACGTCGAATTGTTTGATCTCAACGCGCGGACGCGACGGGCCACTGCCGTTATGAGGGCTCGCCGAGGCATCGCGGTGGGGAAGCTCGGAGGCGAAGGATTTGTCGTCGGCCTTATCGGAGGCGGCGAGCGCGCTCTGCAGAGCGTTGGACTCCGCAGTGGGCGCATCGGGCTGCGCGATTGAGGACGCCGAAATACCGAAACCCTGTTGCCGCTGGGCTAACAGGTTGAGCTGCGGGGATGCAGCGTAGGATGTGACCACTTCAGTCATTCATCGCCCCTTCTGGCCGATGAAAAAAAAATTCAACGCACTTCTGCGTAGGAAAAATTATTAATAGAAAACCATCCAAAAGACAAGGGGAGTCTACAAAAAAGGGCATGGCCGAAGATGCTTATCCAATTGATTTTATTATATTTAGTTGAAATTAGATAGAACTGCGTCGAAACCAATTCGCCGCCGTCAAGGCTTTTTTAGTTTTTCTGCGGCATATTTGGGGCTTTCAAACAGTCCGAGTCGGGACGGGCTTTGAGCCTGCAGAACGCGGGCGGCCCCCCGGTTTGCTTTGCGGGGCGGTTTTCATTAAGTAGTCACAAGATTTCATCAGCCGGACACCGCAGGGCATGGGGTCCTGCAGGCCCGGAGGATGAAAGCCAAGGATAAATCTATGGCCACCCGCGCTGACCGGTTGGAGGCGCTGAACGCAGCGCTGCGCTCCCGCATTCTGGTACTCGACGGTGCAATGGGCACCATGATCCAGCGCCACAAACTGGACGAGGCCGCCTACCGCGGCACCCGTTTCGCCACATGGCCGCGCGAAATCAAAGGCAACAACGACATTCTTTCGCTGACGCAACCCGACATCATCAGAGGTATTCACGCCGAATATCTCGATGCGGGGTCCGACATCCTGGAGACCAACACCTTTTCCTCGACGCGCATCGCCCAGGCCGACTACGGCATGGAAGAGCTGGCCTATGAGTTGAATGTCGCCGGCGCCAAGCTGGCGCGCGAGGCCGCCGACGCCGCGACGGCGAAAAATCCCGACAAACCGCGCTTCGTGGCCGGCGCGCTGGGGCCCACCAATCGAACAGCCTCCATTTCGCCGGACGTGAACGACCCGGGATTCCGCGCCATCACCTTCGACGAGCTGAAAGCCGCGTTCGGCGAGCAAGCAAAAGGCCTTCTCGACGGCGGCGCCGACATTCTGCTGGTCGAGACGATCATCGATACGCTGAACGCCAAGGCCGCGTTATTCGCCATCGACGAATTGTTCGAAGCGCGCGGTGAACGCGTGCCCATCATGATCTCCGGCACGATCACCGATCAGTCCGGACGTCTGCTTTCGGGCCAGACGGCGGAAGCCTTTTGGAACTCGGTGCGCCACGCGCAGCCGCTGACCATCGGTTTCAACTGCGCCCTCGGCGCGGACCTTTTGCGGCCCTACGTGGCGGAGGTCAGCCGCGTGGCCGACACTTATATCTGCGCCTATCCGAATGCCGGACTTCCCAATGCGTTTGGTGAATACGACGAGCTTCCGCACACCACGGCGGGACATCTCGGCGGTTGGGCAAAAGACGGACTCGTCAATATCGTCGGCGGCTGCTGTGGAACGACGCCCGATCACATCCGCGCGGTCGCGGGCTCGGTGAAAGGCGTGAAGCCGCGGGTGGTTCCCCGCTGCGAGCCGGCCATGCGCCTCTCGGGCCTCGAGCCGTTCAAGATCGCCTCATGAGCACGGCGACCGAGGGCGCCGCCCTGAAGCAAACGGCAACGTTCATCAACGTCGGCGAGCGCACGAACGTCACAGGCTCGGCGAAGTTCAAGAAACTCGTTCTCGCCGGCGACTTCGAAGCGGCGCTGGACGTCGCGCGTCAACAGGTCGAAAGCGGCGCCCAGATCATCGATATCAACATGGACGAAGCCATGTTGGATTCCGAAGCCGCGATGGTGAAGTTCCTGAACCTCATCGCCTCGGAGCCCGACATCAGCCGCGTGCCGATCATGATCGACAGCTCCAAGTGGAGCGTGATCGAGGCCGGGCTGAAGTGCGTTCAAGGCAAGCCGATCGTCAATTCCATCAGCCTCAAGGAAGGCGAAGAGGCTTTCGTCGCCCAGGCGAAAAAAGTGCGCCGCTACGGCGCGGCCGTGGTGGTGATGGCTTTCGATGAAAAAGGCCAGGCGGACACCCAAGAGCGTAAAGTCGAAATCTGCACTCGGTCTTACAAGGTGCTGACCGAAAAAGTGGGCTTTCCGCCCGAGGATATCATTTTCGATCCGAACATCTTCGCGGTCGCGACCGGGATCGAAGAGCACAACAACTATGCCGTGGACTTCATCGAGGCGACGCGGCGTATCAAACAGACTTTGCCGCATTGCCACGTCTCGGGCGGCGTCTCGAACGTGTCGTTCTCCTTCCGCGGCAACGAACCCGTGCGCGAAGCGATCCACTCGGTGTTCCTGTATCACGCCATCAAGGCGGGCATGGACATGGGCATCGTCAACGCCGGTCAGCTCGCGGTGTACGAGGACATTCCAGCCGAGCTGAAAGAGCGCTGCGAGGACGTGATCCTGAACCGGCGCGGCGATGCAACGGACCGCCTTCTGGAGATCGCGGACAAGTACAAGGCCGGCGGCGGACCGAAAGCGGCCGCCGACCTGTCATGGCGTCAAAACGACGTGAACAAGCGCCTGACCCACGCGCTGGTGAACGGGATCACCGACTTCATCGACGAGGACACCGAGGAAGCGCGGAAAGAAGCCGAGAAAAAGGGCGGCCGCCCGCTGGACGTCATCGAGGGGCCGTTGATGGACGGCATGAATGTCGTCGGCGACCTATTCGGCGCCGGCAAGATGTTCCTGCCGCAGGTGGTGAAGAGCGCGCGCGTGATGAAAAAGGCGGTCGCCTACCTGATCCCCTTCATCGAAGAAGAAAAAGCCAAGAAGGCCGCCGCCGGAATCACGGACGAGCGCCAGACCAATGGTAAAATTCTACTCGCCACCGTAAAGGGCGACGTGCATGACATCGGCAAGAACATCGTCGGCGTGGTGCTTCAGTGCAACAACTACGAGGTCGTTGACCTCGGCGTGATGGTGCCGGCGGCGAAAATCCTGCAGGCCGCGCGCGACGTGAAGGCGGATATCATCGGGCTTTCGGGCCTCATCACGCCGAGCCTCGATGAAATGGCTTACGTGTCGCGGGAAATGGACCGCGAGGGATTCCATGTGCCGCTGCTTATCGGGGGCGCGACGACCTCGAAGGTCCATACCGCGGTGAAGATTGCCCCGGGATACAAGAACGCCGTGGTCTACGTGCAGGATGCCTCACGCGCCGTCGGCGTCGCCGGCAGCCTGATGTCGGATCAACTGCGCGACGGCTTCGTCGCCGGCGTGAAGGCCGACTACGAGAAGATGCGCGAGGCGCATGCACGCCAGCAGCAGAGCAAGAAGCGCCAGAGCATTGCGGCCGCCCGCGCGAACAGGACAAAGATCGTCTGGGACGGTTACACGCCCGAACGCCCGCGGA
Source organism: Pseudomonadota bacterium (assembly GCA_020160875.1). GTDB lineage: Bacteria > Pseudomonadota > Alphaproteobacteria > Rhodospirillales > Rhodospirillaceae > SHVO01. The sequence continues at coordinate 665 of JAIUPE010000013.1, read as the reverse complement.
CACTCGGTCTCGTGCGGTTTGACGACTACGATCTGGCGGAGCTGACACGCACAATCGACTGGACCCCCTTCTTCCAGACGTGGGAGCTGGCGGGCAAATACCCGAACATCCTGGAAGACGCCACGATCGGGAAGGCGGCACGCGGCCTTTACAACGACGCGCAGGCGATGCTGCAGCGTCTGGTGGGCGAAAAATGGCTGACGGCCCGCGCCGTGATCGGCTTCTGGCCGGCGAATGCGGTCGGCGACGATATCGAAATCTACACCGACGATACCCGCAAGACCGTGCTGACGACCTTTCACACGCTCCGTCAACAAATGGTGCGCGAAGGCAGCTCGGATCGCGCCAACGCGGCGCTGGCCGATTTCATTGCCCCGAAAGAGACCGGCATCGCCGACTATATTGGCGCCTTCGCCGTGACGGCGGGCATCGGCACGGATGACAAGGTCGCCACGTTCGAGCGCGATCAAGACGATTACAGCGCGATCCTCTTTAAAGCGCTTGCCGACCGCTTGGCAGAATCCTTCGCCGAGCGCATGCATCAGCGGGTACGCAAGGAATTCTGGGGCTACGATCCGGGCGAGAGCCTGAGCAATGAAGCGCTGATCGCGGAACAGTATCGCGGCATCCGCCCGGCGCCGGGATATCCCGCGTGCCCGGACCAT